>CAIYNH010001015.1 GCA_903927495.1 uncultured beta proteobacterium | reverse complement strand
CGCGCCCCACCTCGTCATTGCGAGGTCGCGCCCCACCTCGTCATTGCGAGGTCGCGCCCCACCTCGTCATTGCGAGGAGCGCAGCGACGCGGCAATCCATGTCTTCCAATTGCATCGCTCGCCATGCATGGTGGTAGCCGAGGGCACTGGGGTAGAGGGCTACGCCATCCACCCCACTGCCCTCGGCGGCCAACGGGGTTGGTATGCCTGCAAAAGTCTTGCTGTTATTGGAGAGTGCGGCGCGCGCAGGCGATGACGAAATTCACCCGAATGGGGGATAGGCAACGCTTGTGTGGGCGGCAGAATTGCAGCGTATCCGGAAATACAGAAGTTCAAATTGGCCACCTGAGTCTAATCAACGGCCTCGCACGAACGTCTCCAGTGCATTCAGCGGCAATGGTCTACTGAACAAATACCCTTGACACGCGTGGCACCCCAAGTGCGCCAGAAAATCGGCCTGCGCCTGCAACTCCACTCCTTCGGCAATCACCGACAGTCCCATGCTCTCGGCCAGCGCCACCACCATTTTGGCTATGGCTGCATCGTTCGGATCGGTAACGATGTTACGGACAAAACCCTGATCGATCTTGAGTTGGTCCAGCGGCAGGCGCTTCAGGTACGACAGGGACGAGTAGCCGGTGCCAAAGTCATCCAGCGAGAAGCTCACCCCATGGGCCTTGAGTGCACCCATCTTGGCGATGACCGCCTCTACATCGTCCACCAGCATGCTCTCGGTCAACTCCAGCTTAAACAGTTTGGGAGTTGCGCCGCTGCGTGCCAATGTAGTCAGCACGCTATCGACAAAATCAGATTGCTTGAACTGCCGTGCACTCACATTCACTGCAACAGTCAGGTGTACCAGCGCCGGGTCAGTGGCCCAGGCTGCCAACTGGGCGCAGGCCGCATCCAGAACCCATTGTCCCATCGGCAAAATCAATCCCGTCTCCTCAGCCAACGGAATAAATTCAGCCGGCGAAACCACGCCGCGCTGCGGGTGTTGCCAGCGCACCAGAGCTTCCACCCCGGTGATGCGGCCAGCGCCCACGACTTGGGGCTGGTAGTGCAGCACAAACTGCTGCTTCTGCACCGCTTCGCGCAAATCTGCCTCTAGGGTTGCTCTGGCTGATACTTCAGACTGCATTTGGGCATCAAAGAAGCGCAGCGTGTTGCGCCCAGATGCTTTGGCTTGAAACATGGCGAGTTCGGCCCGTTTGAGCGGCTGCTCGCTGCCCTCGAGGGTTTCGCCGGCAAACAAGGTAATGCCGATGCTCGGGGTGCTATGGTGAGCGGCGCCATCGAGCGGGAAGTCCGCCACAAATGCGTTCAAAATTTTACCGGCCACCGCCTCGGCTTGCGTCGCCGCTTCGATCTCGTCTTCGCTCAGGTCTTCGATCATCACGACAAACTCGTCACTGCCCAAGCGCGCTATCGTATCGCCCTCACGGATGCAGGTCTTGAGCCGCTGCGCCACCTGCACCAGCAGTACGTCTCCTTGAAAATGCCCCCGCGTGTCGTTGAGCGTTTTGAAGTTATCCAGGTCCACAAACAACAGCGCATTTTTGCGTGCGTGGCGGGTGCTGACGTGCAGGGCTTGGTCGAGCCGATCGAGCAACAGACGGCGGTTGGGCAGTTGAGTCAGAGGATCATAAAAAGCCAAAGTGTCAATCTGCGCCTGTGCGCTGACGCGTTCTGACACGTCGTTGAAGATGGCCACATAGTGGGTGGTCAGTCCGGCTTCATCTTTGACCGCACTGATGGTGAGCCACTCCGGATAGACCTCGCCACTCTTGCGCCGGTTCCAGATTTCGCCCTGCCAGGCTCCCTCGTTCTCAAGGGTTTTCGTCATGCCAGCATAGAACGCACCGTCGTGTCGGCCTGAGGAGAGGATGCGTGGGGTTTGGCCCACGGCTTCTTCAGCGCTGTAGCCAGTGATCGCCGTGAACGCTCTATTGACCCGCAAAATCACACGCTGCGCATTGGTGATGGTCATGCCCTGTTGCGACTCAAAGGCGGTAGCGGCAATGCGCAGGGCTTCTTCGGCCAGATATTTTTCGCTGACATCACTAAACACCAGCACGACTCCGACCACTTGATCAGCCGCATTGCGAATCGGCGCGGCGCTGTCGGCAATCTGGTACTCCTGCCCGTCCTTTGCCAATAAAAGCGTGTGATTAGCGAGGCCGACTACTTGACCATGCGCCAGCACCATTTGCACCGGGTCAGCCACCGGTTCGCGCGTGCCGGCATCAATGATGTGAAACACTTCGGCAAGGCCCTGGCCCATCGCGTCGGCCAGCGACCAGCCACACAGGCGCTCAGCCGTTGGGTTCATGCCAGTGATGCGACTTGAGGGATCGGCGGTTATGACCGCATCGCCGATGGAATTCAGTGTGATGGCCAGGTCTTGTTCGCTTTTTCGCAGTGCGTCTTCACGCCGCGTCCAAGTCTCGATCAGACGATTGAAGCTGCGGCTCAGTTGGCCGATTTCGTCCTGACTGGTGACGGGCAACGGCGGCGGAATCTGGTTGGTGCTTGACAGGGCAGTGAGCGCCTCTGCAGTTGCAATCAGCGGTGAAAACTGTCGTCGCAACATCCACCAGGTCATGGCACCTGCCAGTAGAGTCAGAAAGAACGTGGCAAGGAGCATTCGCCGTTGCATGGCGCGAATGGGCTCAAAGGCTTCGCCAGTGGGCAAATCAACCGCCGCAAACCAGTTCGCGCTGGGTATGCGTTTTGCCGAAGTCAGACTTTCAATACCAAAGCGATTGACGAAAACGGCAGAACCTTCGTATCCCTGAATAAAGCGATCCATCGTCGGGATCATGCCGGGGGACGGCAATGTTTCCATGATGCGGCTCTTGAGTGAGGCAGTGACAATCAGCCGATCTTTTGGCGCGATAAGCATATAGCCGCCGGTCTTGCCGTAGCCGCCTTTGGTGACCTTGTCGAGGAAGCTGGGCTTGGTCAAGTCGGTCACTCCCACGAGAACACCAATCACTTTGCCCTTGGCATCACGAATGGGTGCCGACATGGCGAAAATCGGAGCCTTCACTG
>CAIYNH010001014.1 GCA_903927495.1 uncultured beta proteobacterium | reverse complement strand
GTCTTGTGTCATATCCATTTGCTCTTTTGAGGGTATTGATTGATTTAATTGAGGGCTATCAACCTTCGTTAACGAGGCTACCCGGACACCCAGCAGACGCAACTGACGCTGCAGCGGGACGCGCTTGAGGCAGAGCCCGGCGACTCGTCGGATGGTTTTGGCATCTGCCGTGTAGCTGTCAAGTGTTTGATCCCGTGTGACGCTTTTGAAGTCGTCATAGCGGAGTTTGATGCCGATGGTTTTGCCGACGTAGCCCTTGCGCTGCAGGTCTTGCGCCACTTGTTCGCACAGGCTTGTGAAGATCGACCCGAGTTCGGCCTTGTCGCGCACAGCCTGCAGGTTGCGCTCAAAAGTGGTTTCCCGGCTGATGGATACCGGCTCGCTCTCGGTAACCACAGTGCGCTGGTCGTGGCCATGGGCGGCATCAAATAGCCAGGCACCGGTTTTTTGACCAAAGTGGTCAATCAGCCAGTCCACATCTTTTTGGGCTAATTCGCCGATGCTGGAAATACCCAGGTTTTTCAGTTTTTCCTCGGCTTTTGGGCCAATCCCGTTGATCTTGCGGCAGGGCAGCGGCCAGATCATGGTTGCCAAGTCGCCTTCATAAACCACTGAAATGCCATTGGGTTTCTTGAACTCGCTGGCCATTTTTGCCAGCAACTTGTTGGGGGCCACACCCAAGGAGCAGGTCAAACCGGTTTCCTGGAAGATGGTTTTCTGGATCAGTCGCGCCAATACTCTGCCGCCCTCGCGCTGGCCACCGGGGACGCTGGTGAAGTCAATGTAAACCTCGTCCACGCCTCGGTCTTCCATGACCGGGGCAATCTCTCGTATGACGGTTTTGAAGGCGTTGGAGTAATGCCGGTATTGTGCAAAATCGACGGGCAAAATGATCGCCTGTGGGCATAGTTTTGCAGCCTTCATCAAACCCATGGCTGAGCCCACACCGAACTGGCGTGCCACATAGGTGGCGGTGGTAATGACACCTCGGCCTGTGTAGTCTTTTAGCAACGGAAATTCACTGATTGCGATTTTGTTCAATGGGCGTTCGCCCTGTGCTTGCTGCATGGACTCGTCAACTGAACGCCGTCCACCCCCAATAACCACCGGTAATCCCCGGAGCTGTGGGTAGCGCAGCAACTCGACCGATGCGTAAAAGGCATCCATGTCCAAGTGCGCAATGCGTCGAATGACCGGTGTCGGTGGCGGTAGAGGGTTGGGGCGATCCATGGTGAATAGAGTGAGAGTTAGTGTTCTGGGTCAATACATTCAAACCATTTTCAGGTTAAGCTTACATATCGGATCATTAGTCAATAGGTATTTATATGGATAAGCATTTTCTGACACCACTTTTTTCACCTAACTCTATCGTGGTGTTTGCAGGCAAACCGGACGATCCAGAATCGCAAACACCGCAAGCGCGGGCCTTGCATCAGGCGATCACTGCGCAGCACTTCTCGGGCCAGTTGGCGTTTCTGGATATTCACGCCAGCGGCACCTTGGCCGACCTGGCCAACGCCAACGCAGACCTGGCCATCATCGCATTGCCACGCGAGGAGGTGGCCACTGCACTGGAAATTGCGGGGCGTATCAAGTGCCGCGCAGCTTTGGTGATTTCCAGTGGAATCGATGCCGCACACGCTGTTGAGCTCCATAAAATTGCCACCCGTGATGGTATTTACCTGCTGGGCCCCAATAGTTTGGGTTTTCAGCGTCCCCATTTGAATCTTAACGCCAGTGTGGCGGGGGCATTGTGCACGCAAGGGCCGCTGGCGCTGGTGTCGCAATCAGGCGCACTGACATCGTCGATCCTGGATTGGGCAAAAAAGAACGCGGTAGGGTTTTCCACTGTGGTCTCGCTCGGGCCTAACACCGCAGTTGATATGGCTCAGGTGCTCGATTTTCTGGCATCAGATGCCAAAACCCACAGCATCGTGGTCTACCTGGAAGGCATTACCAATGCCCGGCGCTTCATGAGTGCGCTCAGGGCGGCTGCCAACGCCAAACCGGTGGTGGTGCTCAAAGCGGGTCGCAAGTCCGGTGGCAACCGGGCTGCGCTGACACATTCGGGGGCGATAGTCGGCAGCGACGATGTCTTTGACGCGGCCTTGCGGCGCGCTGGTGCGGTGCGGGTGCGCTCGTTTGTCGCACTGTTCTCAGCCGCCAAGTGCCTGGCCTCACGCTATCGTCCGGTTGGCAAGCGTTTGGCGGTGGTCACCAATGGCGGCGGTCCGGGTGTGCTGGCCGCCGACTGGATCAGTGAAATTCGGCTGGAGTTGGGACAACTGACTACGGCGCAGGCGGCTGAGTTGCAACCAAAATTGTCGCCATTGGCTACCCTCACTGATTTGGTTGATGTCTCGGAAGACGCGGGGCCTGAGCAGTACAAATTGGCGATCGAAGCGGTCAGCAAGGCCAGCAACATTGACGGCATCCTGGCCATCTACTCGCCCAAGATCGGTGTCGACAGCACTTCCATTGCGACTGCGCTGGCTGAAATCAACCGGCATTTGAGCAAACCTCTGCTGACGTGCTGGATGGGGGATGCTTCTGTGGGCGAGGCCCGTAACATTCTCAAAGAGGCAGCTATTCCGACCTTTCGCACGCCAGAAGCAGCCGTTGGGGCGTTTGGCAACATTGCCTCTTTTTACCAGAACCAGCAACTGTTGCAACAAACCCCTCCACCCCTTTCGGAACTGGCCAAACCTGACGTGCAAGGGGCCCGCATGCTGATTGAAAGCGTGCTGGCGGAGCGGCGCAAGGTGCTCACCGAAATGGAGTCCAAGGCACTGCTGGCGGCTTTTCATATTCCCGTGACCAAAACCATTCTCGCGCGCAGCGTCAATGAAGCCATCATGATCGCCACGCAGCTGGGTTTTCCGGTGGCTCTCAAAATTGATTCGCCTGACATCAGCCACAAGTCGGACGTGCAAGGTGTGGCTCTTAATATTCAGAATGCAGTGGGCGTACGTGACACCTTCCTGGAAATGATGCAGACCGTAGCCAGGCTGAAGCCCAATGCACGCATTAACGGCGTAACCATTCAAAATATGGCCACCCAGAAGCGCGGCCGCGAGGTCTGCATTGGGTTGGTGACTGATGAACCGTTTGGTCCGGTGATTGCATTTGGTGCAGGAGGGACCATGATTGAGCTGATCAACGACCGCACCATGGAATTGCCGCCACTGAACCAATTTCTGGCGCGTCGCCTGATTGAGCGCAGCCGCGTGGCTGACACCTTGGGTGACTGGCGTGGTGCGCCGGCGGTCGATGTAGAGGCGCTTGAGCGCATCTTGCTGCGGGTTTCCGAGATGGTATGCGAACTGCCGCAATTGCGCGAGATGGACATTAACCCCATCATTGTTGATGAAACCGGTGCCCTGGCCGTTGATGCGAGGATTGTGATTGAGAGCGCGGCCCCCTCGGTGCGGCATTACAACCATCTCGCGATCCTGCCTTACCCCTCGCACCATGAACAGACCTGCGCGCTGGCGGGTGGGGGTGAGTACATCGTGCGCCCCATTCACCCCGATGATGCCAACATGCTGCAGACTTTTGTGCGTAGTTTGTCGCCAGAGAGTCGCTATTTCAGGTTTGTCTCAAGCATGCAGGAGTTGCCTGCGACCATGTTGTCGCGCTTTACATTGATTGACTACGACCGTGAAATGGCGCTGGTAGCGATGCACACCGAAGCCCAGGTGGGTGCTGATGGTGTAAGTACCGAGGTCTCCCGCATTGTGGGTGTGTCGCGCTACATCACCAACCCGGATCGCGCCAGCTGTGAGTTTTCGCTGGTGGTGGCAGATGATTTCAAGGGCCATGGGCTGGGCTCGCGACTAATGCTCTCGATCATGGACGTTGCCCGTGAAAAAGGCCTGTCCGAGATCGAAGGCCTGGTGCTGGCCAATAACCCCAACATGCTTAAGTTGATGCGGGGGCTTGGGTTTACCTCGAAGTCGTTTGCTGAAGACCCCGACTTCAAGCTGGTAACTTACCGCCTTTAAGCCGTATCAGGTGGGGTAGGTGCCGGGCAGCAAGATCCCGTGATCAACGCGTTCAATGTGGGTCCGACCACAAAATGCCATGGTCAGATCCAGTTCTTTGTGGATGATTTCCAGTGCCTTGCTTACGCCGGCCTCGCCCAGCGCACCCAAGCCATACAGGAAAGCTCGGCCAATGTAGGTGCCTCGTGCACCTAAAGCCCGGGCTTTGAGCACGTCTTGTCCGCTGCGAATGCCGCCATCCATGTGCACTTCAATCTGACTGCCCACAGCATTCACAATTGCCGGCGTGGCTGAAATGGAGGAGGGCGCACCGTCAAGCTGACGACCACCATGGTTACTGACGATCAGTGCATCGGCTCCCGATGCCACGGCCAGCCGGGCATCCTCCACATCCTGAATTCCTTTCAGGATAAGTTTGCCACCCCAGCGTTTTTTGATCCACTCGACATCACCCCAGTTGAGTGCCGGATCAAATTGTTTGGCCGTCCATTCGCTCAGAGTGGTCAAGCTATCTACCCCCTTGACATGCCCTACGATGTTGCCAAAGTTATGTCGCCTGGTGCCCAGCATCCCCAAGCCCCAGCGCACTTTGGTCATCATGTTCATCAGGTTGAGAGTCGTCAGTCTGGGTGGCACCGACAGGCCATTTTTCAGATCCTTGTGACGCTGGCCAATGATCTGCAAATCGAGTGTGAGCATCAGCGCCGAACAGTTGGCGGCTTTGGCACGGTCAATCAGGCGCTCAATGTAATCGCGGTCTTTCATGACGTAGAGTTGAAACCAGAATGGATGCCCGCCCGTGCCTTGTGCCACGTCTTCAATCGAGCAAATGCTCATGGTGGAGAGGGTGAACGGAATGCCAAATTTCTTCGCCGCATTTGCGGCCTTGATCTCGCCGTCAGCGCTCACCATGCCGGTCAGGCCAGTCGGAGCAATCGCCACCGGCATGGCAACACGCTGGCCCAGCATGGTGCTGGCGGTGCTGCGGTTTTCCATGTTGATGGCGACCCGTTGGCGCAGTTTGATGGGCTGAAAGTCGTCCGAGTTTGCGCGGTAAGTGCTTTCTGTCCACGAGCCGACATCAACATAGTCATAAAACATGCGGGGTACCCGCTTTTTTGCCAAAATGCGCAAGTCTTCAATGCTGGTGATCACGGGCATACAAAAAGCTCCTGGAAATTGTTGCAATGGTAGGGGGTGCCTGGTCAGTTTGAATTGAAATCCAGGAGGTGACGGTTGAAATTTTTGGCCTAATATGGGTTCATCATGCAAACCACAGACATCATCATCATCGGAGCCGGAATGGCTGGAGCCTCGGCAGCCTATTTTTTGGCACCGCATTTGCGCGTCGTGCTGCTGGAGCGGGAGTCGCAACCGGGCTATCACGCCACGGGACGCTCGGCGGCCATGTTTTCGCAGACCTACGGCAATGCCACCGTACGTGCCATCACCACGGCTTCCAAGTCCTTCTATTTCAAGCCACCGCCAGACTTTTCCACTCAACCGCTGGTGACCGCTCGGGGGTCATTGATGGTAGGCGCGGCTGCTGACCACGACGCACTGCGCGAAGCATTCGAAAATATGCGCAAACTGGTGCCCAATGTGCAATGGTGGACCCAAGCTGAAATATTGTCACGGGTACCGGTGCTGCGACCGGAAACTGCGCTATATGGCGTATATGAACCTGATGCCATGGATCTCGATGTGCATGCCATCCATCAAGGATTTTTGCGTGGAGTCCGAGTCGGCAAAGGGCAACTGGTGTGCGATGCGGGGGGCAGTCAAATCCGTCATGACGGCGATTTATGGTGCGTGCAGACGCAGCGTGGGTCATTCTGTGCACCGCTGCTGATCAATGCCGCTGGTGCCTGGTGCGATGAAATAGCGCATCTCGCAGGTGTCAATCCGGTCGGTTTGGTTCCGATGCGGCGCACCGCGTTTACCACAGATGCCCCAGTCGAAGGGAATAGCCGTGACTGGCCGCTGGTGCTTGATGCCGCCGAAAGCTACTACTTCAAACCCGATGCCGGTCTGCTGCTGATGTCGCCAGCCAATGCCGACCCGGTGCCCGCTCAAGACGTACAGCCCGAAGAACTTGACGTTGCGCTTGCTGTGGATCGGATCGAGCTGGGCACCACCTTGGTCATCAGGCAGGTACGGCGCAAGTGGGCGGGTTTGCGCTCGTTTGTGGCAGACAAGTCCCCGGTGCTTGGATTCGCCCCCGATGCGCCGGGTTTTTTCTGGCTGGCTGGTCAGGGTGGCTACGGCATTCAGACCGCACCTGCCATGGGTGAGCTGGCAGCGGCACTGGTGCGGGGACTGCCCGTGCCGCAGCACCTGTCTGCCTTGGGTGTGCGCGCTGAAGATGTATCTGCCCAACGCCTACAAGGCTTTTTGAATCAGTGCACCAACAAAAAGATAGGGTAAACGGGGACTGCCACTGGGGTCAATGCCGCCCTTGTTTTCAACGCTGATGGCGAGTTGCGATATTTCAAGCAGCATTTTTTCAGTAGCCGGCAACTGTGCGGTTTTGATTTTGCTGGTCAGAACGCCCAACGAACGAGGTTTGCCGCTGGTGGGCACGGCCCACAATTGCATGCTGTCTTCTGGGCCTTCTTTGACATCGTTGAGCCGTTGAATCTGGAGCAGTTGATCACGCGGGTCAAGCGTGACCAACAGCGCAGGTGCATTTTTTTCATCCTGCAAAATGCTGAGATATTTGATTTGCGGTACCGATTTGAGCTTGCTTTGCAAATGCTCGATTTGTGCAGTGAACTGCGCGAACATGCTGGCGAAGGTAGCCGCTCCGATCAGCAGCGCCAGCAAGCAGGCAATGGTGGCGGCCAGCCAGCGGGTAGCGTGGCAAGGGGATTGTGAAGGCACAGTTGGGGTTGGTTCGGTCATGGAATTTGATGGGTTTTCTGGAATGAATTGGGCGGTTCGCCACTGTCGCTGCGGATTGAGTTTAGCTGTGGCTGACCTGAAGGGCCTGAAG
>CAIYNH010001013.1 GCA_903927495.1 uncultured beta proteobacterium | reverse complement strand
CTGTACCACTGGGAACAGACAACACCTTCGAACATCACACTGACGCAACCGATAGGCAATGGCGTAACGCGTGACTTCACCTGGGCTCAAGTGGCAGACCAGGTACGGCGCATGGCAGCGCACTTGAAGTCCCAGGCATGGGAACCCGGCTCTAAGGTTGCCATTCTGTCGAAAAACTGTGCTTGGTGGTTGATGAGTGACCTCGCCATCTGGATGGCCGGCTATGTCTCTGTTCCGCTCTACCCGACGCTGTCCAGCGGCACTGTGCGCCAGATCCTGACGCACAGTGAGGCACGCGCCTGTTTTGTCGGCAAGCTCGATGATTGGAACAGCATGAAACCCGGCATGCCCGATGGTCTGCCCTGCATCAGTTACGCTTTGTCGCCGGCAGACGTATGTCAAAGGTTTGAAAGTTGGGACACCATCTGCGTCCGAACTGAGCCGCTGACGGGCACCCCGTTGCGAGATGCAGACGAACTCGCCACGCTGATCTACACCTCGGGCACGACCGGCCTGCCCAAGGGTGTCATGCACAGCTTCGAAAATTTTGCCTGGGCACTTGACCAGGGCATTGCACGCATTCCCATGACTGCGCAGGATCGCATGCTCTCCTACCTGCCACTGGCCCATGTGGTTGAGCGGGTGTTGGTAGAGCACGGCTGGTTGCGCACTGCCATGCATGTTTTCTTTGCCGAGTCGCTCGAAACGTTCACAGTCGATGTGCAACGCGCAAGGCCAACCATTTTCTTCTCGGTGCCGCGTTTGTGGGTCAAGTTCCAGCATGGTGTGCACCAGAAACTGTCACCGGCCACACTTCTGCTTCTGCTCAGAATCCCACTGCTGAGCGGCCTGTTGCGGCGAAAATTACTCATGGCACTTGGCTTGGATCAATGCCGAATCGCCGCTGGTGGTGCCGCGCCCATGCCGGTGGCCCTGCTGGCTTGGTTCCGCATGATCGGCCTGCCGATCAACGAAGGTTACGGCATGACCGAAAACCTGGCGGTGTCGCACCTGACCCTGCCAGGCGAAAACCAGGAGGGCAGCGTCGGTCCTGCTTACGCTGGTGTCGAGGCACGTACTGATGACCAAACCGGTGAAATCCAGATGCGCAGCAAAGCCTTGCTGCTGGGCTACTTCAAGGAGCCGGAACTGAGTTGCGAGGTTTTGACTGCCGACGGCTGGTTGCGTACCGGAGACAAGGGTTTCACCGATGCGCAAGGCCGAATGCATATCACCGGCCGCCTGAAGGACTTGTTCAAAACCAGTAAGGGCAAGTATGTGGCACCTGCGCCAATCGAGGATCGTCTGGTGATGCACGATGCCCTGGAGGCCTGCGTCGTCACCGGTGCCGACCTGAGTCAGCCGCTGGGCATCGTGCTGCTCAATGCCAACGCAGTGGCGCAGCTAGGCAATCCAGCGACCAAAACGGCCCTGCAAGCGTCGCTGGCAAACCACCTGCACAGCATCAATTCAAGCTTGGATCCGCACGAGCAACTGGCTTGTCTGGCTGTGGTTTCAACACCTTGGTCGGTAGAAAACGACATCATCACGCCGACCTTCAAAGTCAAGCGCAACCGAATTGAAGACCTCTATGCTGAGCATTTCGAGCGCTGGGAGAAGTCGGGGCAAAAAATCATCTGGCAGACTTGAACAATTCGAGAGCGACGGGAGGCTCATTGATCGGCTCGTTACGAGTCTTGAATCCATTTCATCGAGCAAGACGGCCCGCTTACTGATTTACAGTGGAAGCAAGACTTCGGTGGTCTTAAACTGAGCGACTGTTTCGTAGCGAAGTTCTCTTGTCGGACTCATGTGGCCAAAGCTGCGCACGCAACGAGTCAGCGAAATACCACCCATTCCAGAATGCGTTACTGGACGAAAAGTCGTGAATATTGAAGTCGAAGAACCCACACACCCCATCCAAGGGCCAGTATCACAGTCGCAGCGCCAAGCTTATGAACCCATCTGCCGAAAAACTGGGCATTCTGCAAAAGCCCCATCGACGAGAACAGGTAAATCCAGTCGTGTCCACCCTCCTCACCGGTCCTGCCAGACAGCAGCACAAGCTGCGGCTGCAGCGCATCGTACATATAAGGAGCAATGTCCAACAACGACACGCCAACAAACCAAAGACCAATGGAGGCACCAAATGGATCTCGGTTCTTGAGCAGCAACGCACCACCCAAAATGATGGGCATGATCAGTTGCCCCAAAGTGCCGCCAAGCACCATCACCCATTCCCCGAACAGTCGGAATACCACATGCCCAGCCTCATGAAAGATAAGCAAGGGTCGATGAATGAACGATGACCCCATTTCACCGGTTCGATAGTCCTGCGCGATCAGTATCATGCCCCACGCGGCGAATCCGACCAGCAACGCAACGCGTGACCAGAAAGTCATTGGGTCAATGCGCTCTGGTGTATTGAGCAAAAAGCGGTAAATAGTGGACTCATGTCCGTCAGCGAATTCGGCAGTCAACGAACTTGGGCTACTTCGGTTTGTCCGAGGCGCTGGACCATCAGCTTCACACTGCATGGCCTGCGCCACCTTGGCAAAAATCACACCACAGGCAGGGCAAGCGACTGGCAATGCCTGGTCGGAGGGTAGCGGGCTATGGCCGCATTTCGGACACGTGGTGAACATCTCAGTAAGTGTATTCAATGTCGGCGAGCAAATTCTTGGCACGGTCTATGAAAAACTTATTCAATAAGGCACAAAAATTGACGTTCGTTTTCAAGTGATGCCATCGACCGAATTCATCGATTGCAGTTTGAAGGACGCATGCGCAATCGCATATCCTATGGCCATGCAATTTTCCCGCCTTTTCCTGAATCGACCAGATAATCAATCAACAACTGCCGACACCGTTGTTGTAATCGATGTCCTGCGCTCCTTCACAACTGCGGCGGTGGCGTTTTCGCAAGGTGCGTTGGCAGTCTATCCGGTCGAAAATCCCACCTTCGTTAGCAATATGCGTACAGAGGTTGAACATTCAGTAACGGTCGGAGCTGTCGCAGGTGGTGCCCCTGTAGCTGGATTTGATTATGGCAATTCTCCTTCTGCACTCGCCGCAGTCGACTTATCTGGCAAAAACGTAGTGCTCAGTACGGTTGCGGGTGTGCGCGGCCTTTATCTTTTTCGTCGAGCAAAGCGTCTTTATGCTGCCAGCCTGGTGTGTGCAAGCGCGACAGCTGAGGCAATTCGCGAGGCGGGTTTCGAGGAGGTTTGCTTTGTTATTACTGGCGAATGGGTCGATCGCGACGGCGACGAAGATATCGCGTGCGCAGACTACATTGAATCGCTCCTTCGTGGCGAGTCAAAGGCTCCAGAATCTTTCGCCCTGCGCGTTCGGCAATCTGATTTTGGAGCTCGCTTTGCGGCCGGGACTTGGCCGAATTTACCGACCGCTGATCTTGAAATAGTTGCCCAAACCGACTTATACAGATTTGCGATGTCGGTGCAAAACGAAGCTGAAAAGCTCGTCATCCGCCGCTACAACCGACCTTCTTGAAGGCTTACCAGGCATTAGCAAAACCATCGGAGACGACAAACTTCGCCGAGACAGGCATTTTTACGTCGCTGCGGTTTTAGTAAACGGTGAAGAGTACCGAATTGGCATGATACAGGCGCAGGCTATCAAGCTCACAAATTCGTCCGATGCTCAGAGTTGTCAGTGGAATTGGCACTGGTCGGCATTTTGCCTACAATGCGTGACCTGCTCTTGCAGTAGTCAACACAGATGAGGTTCAGGGCGCGTCTGCGTTGACCGCGCCCTTTTTTCTGGTTGTTTATTTCACTTTTTTGGTTTTCTTCATTCGATGCATCACATCAGAAATTTCTCCATCATTGCCCATATTGATCATGGCAAATCGACGCTGGCTGACCGCCTGATCCAGCGCTGCGGCGGTCTCCAAGAGCGTGAAATGGAGGCACAGGTGCTGGACTCGATGGACATCGAGAAGGAGCGCGGCATCACCATCAAGGCGCAAACTGCCGCGCTACACTACACCGCCCTGGACGGTCAGGTTTATAACCTCAACTTGATTGACACGCCCGGTCACGTGGATTTCTCGTATGAAGTCAGTCGTTCGCTTTCCGCCTGTGAAGGCGCTTTGCTGGTGGTGGATGCCAGCCAGGGTGTCGAAGCGCAAACCGTGGCCAACTGCTATACCGCCCTCGATTTGGGTGTGGAAGTGGTGCCGGTCTTGAATAAGATGGATTTGCCCAACGCAGACCCTGAAAACGCCAGGTCTGAAGTTGAAGATGTGATTGGTATCGATGCTTCCCACGCCATTGCCTGCTCAGCCAAAACCGGGATGGGTATTGATGACATTCTGGAAGCCGTGGTAGCTCGTATTCCGCCACCCCAAGGCAACCCCAACGGGCCGCTACGGG
>CAIYNH010001012.1 GCA_903927495.1 uncultured beta proteobacterium | reverse complement strand
ATTGCCCTGGCCGGTGGGGAAAAAATGCACAACAAAGCCCGAGGCAGCACACAAAGTGACCATCTCGGCTGCTGCCGACGAGGAGTCCATGAACCACAAGCCCGGATGACTGGGATGTTCAGCCTTGTCAATCACCCCATCCACCGTGCATTTCTTGCCAATCTTCTGGATGTTGCCCAAGGCTTTTTCTTCAATGGTGGTCAGACCACCCAAGATATTGCCCTTGGTGGGCTGGCTGTCAGACAGGTCGCTGGTCTTGTGGCGGTTGATCACGTCCTGGTAACGATTAAACATGGCCATGAACTGCCCACGCACTTCGTCATTGATGCAGCGCGCTGCCACGATGTCTTCACCGCCGGTGATCTCGGTGGTCTCGCCAAAGCACAGGTAATTTCCCAGGGCATGCAGCTTGTCAAAAGCGTTGCCCACCGATGGATTGGAGCCGCAACCGCTGGTGGTATCGCTCTCGCCGCACTTGGTGGAAACCCAGAGTTCAGAAATCGAAACCAGCTCACGCTGCTTCTCGCTGGCCCACTGCACATACTCGCGGGCCGCCTTGCTGGCACGCATGATGGTGTCGTGGTCGCCATGTTGCTCAATGCCAAACCCCACCACCGGTTTGCCGGTGGTCTTGATGCCGTCCACCACCTGCTGCGTCCAGCCATCTTCAATGCCAATGACCACCACCGCAGCCACATTGGGATTGCAACCGGTGCCGATCAGGGTGCGAAAGTGCAGATCAAGGTCTGCGCCAAATTGCAAACGTCCGTAGGGGTGGGGAATGGCCATGGCACCCTTGATGTTGTGCGCGACAGCCTCTGCTGCAGCGTTGGACAAATCATCAAGCGGCAAAATAATGACGTGGTTGCGCACGCCAACGCGGCCGTTCTCACGGCGATAACCTAAAAATGTCGTGTTTTGATCAATGACTGACATGGTGTGTTCCTTGAGTTACCAGCGTTTGGTTTTGATGTTATGAACGTGGGCATGTTGACCGACTTCAATCGGCGCAACCACCTTGCCAATGTCAATGCCGTACTTCAGCACCGTGTCGCCAGTCTGCATGTTTTGCAAGGCAATCTTGTGCCCGATCGGAATGTCCTGGTGCGCCTGAATCTTGATGGTGCGGTCTTCGTCCATGATCCAACCCGTCAGGGCATCACCGGACTTCACACCTTCAACAACCACGACCGCCACGGTGTCTTTGGCGTCATGCAATACAAAATGAATCATTGAATATCCGTCCTTAAAGTTAACCCAGCCCACGAGTCTGTGATGGATCAGTGCTACTGGCAAGCTCTTATTTCAAATATGCAAATCACATTTTTGAACTTGACAAAAGCAGGCCCCGATCCAAAAGGCAATGCAATAAATCCGAGCGCGAGTTTACCCAGGAAAAACCTATTGTCAACTAGGTCATTTATATGAGTTGAATGAATTTCATTCTTTGCCCTAGAATCAATCATGAGTACCAAAGCACCTTCTCCTGCCCCCCAGCTAGAACCAATCGCTGATCCGGGTGGGTTGCCCCTTTACCGGCAGGTCAAACGCAGTTTGATCAAACTCATTGAAAGCGGTGCGTATGCGCCGGGAACTAGTCTGCCCAGTGAATCCGAACTGTCCAACCGGCTGCAGGTCAGTATCGGCACCCTGCGTAAAGCGGTGGATGAACTGGTCCACGAAAACGCCTTGATCCGCCGCCAGGGTAAAGGTACTTTTGT
>CAIYNH010001011.1 GCA_903927495.1 uncultured beta proteobacterium | reverse complement strand
AAGCTCTTTACTCAACTCGGGCTGGTCTCGTTGGTGGCAACTCACCAGCATCTCCAGCGTTCTACTTGAACCGCCGTATGCGGAACCGCACGTACGGTGGTGTGAGAGGGCTGAGGGGGTAACTCCTCACCCTACTCGATTCAGGGCAAGAACTTACTTGGCCACCACACGCACCATTTCCAGGCACTTATTGGAGTAGCCCCATTCGTTGTCATACCAGGCGATCAGTTTGACAAAGGTGCCATCCAGCGCGATGCTGGCATCGGCATCGAAAATAGAGGTGCGTGGGTCGGTTCGGAAGTCGGTGGCCACCACTTTGTCTTCGGTGTAACCCAGCACGCCCTTCAAAGCACCTTCGCTCTGGGCTTTGAGTTCTGCACAAATTTCGGCGAGTGTGGCTGAGGTTTCGAGTTCTACGGTCAAGTCAACCACAGAAACATCGCTGGTTGGCACGCGGAACGACATGCCGGTGAGTTTTTTGTTAAGAGCGGGAATAACCACGCCCACTGCCTTGGCCGCGCCGGTGCTGCTGGGAATGATGTTTTCAAGAATACCGCGGCCACCGCGCCAGTCCTTGTTGCTGGGGCCATCCACCGTTTTTTGGGTGGCGGTGGCAGCATGCACTGTGGACATCAGACCGCGCTTGATGCCGAACTTGTCATGCACCACTTTGGCTAGCGGTGCCAGGCAGTTGGTGGTGCAACTGGCATTGCTGATGATGGCCTGGCCGGCGTAGGTGCCGTGGTTCACGCCAAATACAAACATTGGGGTGTCATCTTTGCTGGGCGCAGAGAAGATAACTTTCCTGGCACCGGCAGCCAGGTGTTTCTCGCCGCCGGCCTTGTCCAGAAAAATGCCCGTGGCTTCGATTACGATGTCGGCTCCGACCTCGTTCCACTTCAGGTTGGCTGGGTCACGTTCTTGCGTCAAGCGGATCTTTTTACCATTCACCACCAGGGTGTTGCCATCAACCGACACTTCGCCCTTGAAACGGCCATGGACCGAGTCGTACTGCAGCATGTAGGCCAGGTAATTTGGCTCAAGCAGGTCGTTGATGCCTACAACTTCAATGTCACTGAAATTTTGCAATGCAGAGCGCAACACGTTGCGCCCAATGCGGCCAAAGCCGTTGATACCAATCTTGATCGTCATACTTTTCTCCGTGAGTTAAACAAAAAAACCTACAAAATTACTTGCGCAATACTTTTTCTACCGTGTCCGCCACATTCTCAGGCGTGAAGCCAAAGTGCGCAAAAAGCACTGAGGCCGGGGCCGATTCACCAAAAGTGTCTATCCCCACCACCGCCGCACAGCCGTATTTCCACCAGCCATCTGTGACACCCATCTCCACCGCAATGCGTGGTACGCCGGCTGGAAATACCGCAGTTTTATACCCCACATCTTGTTGGTCAAAAGTGGAACTACTTGGCATGGATACGACACGAGTAGCTATCTTTCTAGTAGCTAAAAGTTCTTGCGCCTTCAGAGCCAGCTGAACTTCCGAGCCGGTCGCGATGAGGATCGCCTGGGTCTTCTTCTTGAGGCCGACTTCGTTGGGTTCGGCCAGCACGTAAGCGCCCTTGCTGATGTCCCCCAGACTGGCTTTGGGGGCATAGTTGATGTTCTGGCGGCTCAGCAGCAACGCGGTGGGCTTGCTTTTGTTTTGCAAAGCTACGGCCCAGGCCACCGCAGTTTCAGCCGTATCGCCAGGGCGCCAGACATCCAGGTTTGGGATCAGGCGCAGGCTGGCAGCGTGCTCGATCGACTGGTGGGTGGGGCCGTCTTCGCCCAGGCCGATGCTGTCGTGGGTAAAGACATGCACCACCCGCAACTTCATCAGCGCTGCCATGCGGATGGCGTTGCGGCTGTAGTCGCAAAACGTCAAAAAAGTGCCGCCGTATGGAATAAAGCCGCCATGCAGCGCCACGCCGTTCATGATCGCCGCCATGCCAAATTCACGCACGCCATAGCTGATGTGGCGGCCACCGTTGGGCACGCCATTGAAGTCAAAACGCAGTGCGGGCGTGCTCTTGGTGTTGGTCAGGTTTGAGCCCGTCAGGTCGGCCGAGCCGCCCAGCAACTCGGGCAGGGCGGCGGTGAACGCCTCCAGTGCGATTTGAGATGCCTTGCGCGAGGCCACAGTCTCGGCTTTGGTGTGGGCTGCCACCGCCGCATCCACTGCCACCTGGGCAAAGTTCTTTGGCAAATCGCCTTTGCTGCGGCGCTCTAACTCTTTGGCCAGTAACGGGTGGGCAGTTTTGTAGGCAGCAAATTTGCTGTCCCAAGCCTGCTCCGCTGCCGCCCCGTTGGCTTTGGCATCCCAGGCAGCGTAGATGCCTTTCGGAATCACAAACGGGGCGTGTGGCCAGCCAATGGCTTCGCGAGTGAGCTTGATTTCTTCGGCACCCAGTGGCTCGCCATGGGCTTTGGCCGACCCGGCACGGTTGGGTGAGCCGAAACCAATGCTCGTTCGGCAAATGATAAGGGTGGGCTTGTCGGTGGATTTTTTTGCTTCAGCAATGCTGCTGGCGACCAGTTCCGGGTCGTGCCCATTGATCGGCCCAAGCACATTCCAGCCATAGGCAACAAAGCGCAGCGCCGTGTTGTCAATGAACCAGGGCGTGACTTGGCCGTCGATCGAGATGCCATTGTCGTCATACAAAGCGATCAGTTTGCCCAGTTTCCAGGCACCCGCCAGGGCACAAGCTTCGTGGCTGATCCCTTCCATCAGACAACCATCGCCCATGAAGGCGTAGGTGTGGTGGTTGACCACATCAAAATAATCGCGATTGAACTCGGCGGCAAGGAGTTTTTCTGCCAGCGCCATGCCAACCGCGTTGGCAATGCCTTGACCCAACGGCCCGGTCGTGGTTTCAACACCGGGGGTGATGCCTACTTCAGGGTGGCCGGCAGTCTTGCTGTGAAGTTGGCGAAATTTCTTGAGCTCAGTCATCGGCAGTTTGTAGCCGGTGAGATGCAAAACGGCATAAATCAGCATCGATCCGTGGCCATTGCTGAGGACAAAGCGGTCGCGGTTCACCCAAAGGGGATTGGCCGGGTTGTGCTTGAGGTGATGACCCCACAAGGCCACCGCCATGTCGGCCATGCCCATGGGTGCGCCTGGGTGACCGGAGTTGGCCACTTGCACCGCGTCCATGGCCAGGGCCCGGATAGCATTGGCCATGTCGGCCTGGCTGGCGCCATCCGGACGCACCTGGACTGGTGCTTGTTCTGCTTGGGTCGATTCAGCCATGATTGCCAGCTCCGGGAGGGTGATGAGTCAATAGGTTCAAGCCGATTTTACAGGGCTGATATTTTTATTGGATTTTAAGCAGTACAAGGCCGTTGGATAAGCATTAGATGCTACAAACTCTATAGCATAAAAATGTCGAAATTCGAATTTACTCTACGCTCACGCTGACGTTGTAGCCGTTTTGCTTGAGCAGTGCGTGCTGCTTGGCTTTCTGCAAATCGTTGGACACCATCTCTGCCACCATTTCGTCGAGCGTGATCTCAGGCACCCAGCCCAGCTCAGTTTTGGCTTTGGAGGGGTCGCCCAGCAAAGTTTCGACTTCGGTCGGACGGTAGTAGCGCGGGTCCACCCTGACGATTACGTCACCTACTTTGAGCGCCGGGGCATTGCCGCCGGTGATGGCTTTCACGATCGCCTGCTCGGCTTCGCCCTGACCCTCAAAAGCCACGCTGATACCCAATTGGGCCGCGGCCTTGGTGATGAATTGGCGCACGCTGTATTGCACGCCAGTGGCAATCACAAAGTCTTGCGGTTTGTCTTGTTGCAGCATCATCCATTGCATGCGCACATAGTCTTTGGCGTGACCCCAGTCGCGCAGAGCGCTCATATTGCCCATGTAAAGGCATTGCTCGAGCCCCTGGGCAATGTTGGCCAGGCCACGGGTGATCTTGCGGGTGACGAAGGTTTCGCCCCGGCGCGGGCTTTCGTGGTTGAACAAAATACCGTTGCAAGCGTACATGCCGTAGGCTTCGCGGTAGTTGACCGTGATCCAGTAGGCGTAGAGTTTGGCCACGGCATACGGGCTGCGTGGGTAAAACGGCGTGCTTTCACGTTGTGGAATTTCTTGCACCAAACCATAGAGTTCGCTGGTACTGGCCTGGTAAAAGCGGGTTTTTTTCTCCAAACCCAAAATCCGGATGGCTTCAAGCAGGCGCAGAGTGCCCATGCCATCGACATCGGCGGTGTACTCTGGGCTCTCAAAGCTCACGGCCACATGGCTTTGAGCGCCCAGGTTATAGACCTCATCTGGTTGCACTTCCTGGATGATGCGAGTCAGGTTGCTGGTATCGGACAAGTCGCCATAGTGCAATTTGAAGCAAGCGTTGTCGATGTGCGGATCCTGGTAAATATGATCCACACGCTCCGTGTTGAAGGAACTGGCACGTCGCTTGATGCCGTGCACACGGTAACCCTTTTCAAGTAAAAATTCGGCCAGATAAGAGCCGTCCTGACCGGTAATGCCAGTGATGAGTGCTGTTTTTTGAGTTGTCATGGTGATGCTTTCAATGTGCTGAGGCTTTGACAAAGTCGGTGTAGGCATGGCTCAGTCCCAGGGCCAACCCCACCTGCGGCTGCCAGCCCAGGCTATTCAGTCGGGTGCTGTCCATCCATTTGCGTGGGGCTCCGTCTGGTTTTGTGGCATCAAACTTGATTTGACCCTGAAAACCAACCGCGATACCCACCGCGTGGGCCAGTTCATAGATGGTGATATCGCTGCCAAAGCCGACGTTGATGTGACTTTGCATCGGTTGCGTGTGGGCCAGGTAAGTAGTCACGGGCAGTTGCATGACAAATACGCTGGCAGAAGCCATGTCATCAACGTACAAAAACTCACGTTTTGGGGTACCCGTACCCCAAATGACCACCTCCGGCGCGTGGCTGGTCTTGGCTTCGTGAAAGCGGCGAATCAGCGCCGGAATGACGTGGCTGTTTTCGGGATGGTAGTTGTCGCCCGGTCCATACAGATTGGTTGGCATGACGCTGCGGTAGTCGCGCCCGTATTGGCGGTTGTAACTCTCACACAGTTTGATGCCGGCTATCTTGGCCACCGCATAGGGCTCGTTGGTAGGCTCCAGAGCGCCGGTGAGCAGCGCTGCTTCGGTCATGGGCTGCTGAGCCATTCGCGGGTAAATACAACTGGAACCCAAAAACAACAGCTTTTGCACGCCATGGGTATGCGCTGCATGGATGACATTGGCCTGCACCATCAGGTTGTCGTAGATGAAATCCGCTGGGTAGGTGTTATTGGCGTGAATGCCACCCACTTTAGCGGCTGCCAGATACACCTGATTGGGCTGTTCCTGGTCAAAAAAAGCATTAACTGCCGCTTGGTTACACAAATCAAGCTCGGTGCGGGAGCGGGTGATGATGTCGGTGCGGGGCACGCCCTGCGCCAGCAGCGCCCGAACGATGGCTGAGCCAACCATGCCGCGGTGGCCCGCGACAAATATTTTTTCGGCTTTGGCTGAAGTCGTTGACGGCATTTTTAGAATTCCCCTGGTCTGTTGTGCTGATGGCCGGCTTGTGAGCGAAAGCCGTTGCCTGACAAGCCCGGATTTTAGGATACCCGCATAGTGCGCCTCCAAGTTGATCCATTGATGAACCTTAAATACTACCCAAGCACTCGTCTATCTAGCGTTCGACACTCTGTATATGACAGCGGATGTGGAAATCAATCGGTTTAGTCCGGGGCCACTATGTCGCCATCAATATAGAACCACTGAGCCTCTTCACGTACAAATCGGCTTATCTCATGCAGCCGTACACCACGACCGTCTGCTCGGTAGCGCGCCACAAACTCGACCACACCTGCGTCACCTGTGCTCTGGGCGTGGCGCACTTCAAGGCCCAGCCATTTGACCGGTGACAACTCCAACTCGCCGGGCGAGGTTGACGGGTGCCAGGTTGCAAGTAAATAGTCGATCAGACCCAGCGCGTAGGCGCTGTACCGCGAGCGCATCAATGCCTCAGGTGTGCTTGCGTGAACCCCGCTCACTACACCAGCGTGCCATGGAGCACAGCATTCGCCATAAGTCAGGCCGCTTGCGCACGGACAGGGGGTATGTTGAGCAGGGGTCGTCTTTTTCATGTGGCCAATGTTAACGGTGGCGCTGTTTACCGATATCACCTTTAGGATGACTCCATCGAGGGCGAGCGTTATGAATTGCATTGTTGACTAGAATGCATCGCATGGGCACCCGAAGCAATCGCATTCATCAAAGCTGCCTATGGGCACGTCCCGGCAGGCACACGCAATACGACTACACCGCCAGCATATTGGATCAATTGGATGACTGACAAAAAACCGTTCGAAACTGCCCGCGAAACGCTCAAGCAACTGACGCTGCGCAAATTGGCACCCACGCCGGCAAACTACCAGCGCATTTACAGTGAAATTGCAGGGATCCCGATTGAGCCAGCGTTCCCCGCTGATCGACTGCGGGACATTGCCCTGGCCCTACCGACCAAAACACCAGGGCAGCAAAAGCAACGCGGGCTACTCGAGTCTGCCATCAGTCAGTTGAACTGGGACGGTGTTAAAAACTCCTTGATGGCCTATGGTGGCTTCAGTCCGGCGGCATCGCCGCCCATTTCTGCACCGGGGATTGAGCTGGTGGACATGCCAGCCAAACCAGCTCCAGCAGAAAACATAGTCGCGATGCCTGTGATCACGGCACCCGCCTTGACGATCGAATTTTTTGGGCAAATCGCGCGCATGATTGAGCACACGTTGCCAGCGCTGGGGCAGGACGATGAACGGTTTCTGGAGCAAACCCATATCTTGCTGAAAGCGCTGCGTCTGCCTAACGCTGATGCATTTGCAGTCAAGCAGATGCTGGCAAATTATGGGCATCGTTTGTCATTTGCAGCGGAAGACCAGGCAGAAATCAAAAACATGCTGCTGCGACTGCTGCATCTGATCATCGAGAACATCAGCCACCTGAGTCTGGATGACACTTGGCTGAAAGGCCAAGTCGATGCGCTACTGGCGGTCTGTGTGCCGCCGCTGACGCTGCGCCGACTCGATGACGTGGAGCAGCGGCTCAAGGATGTGATCTTCAAACAAACCGAAGTCAAACAGCGTGCGGTTCAGGCGCAGGAAGAAATGCGCCTGATGCTGGGTACCTTTGTTGAGCGTTTGGCCGCCATGTCGGAGTCCACCAGCGTATTTCATGGCCAGATGGAAGAAAACGCCAAGTTGATCGAGCAGGCCAAGAGCATCACCGAAATTGCACCCGTTCTCAAGAACGTGATGGGTGCAACCCGCGCCATTGCCCACGACAGCCAGTCAGCCCGCGATGAATTGCAGGGCATGAGGAAAAAAGTTGAGGAAACCGAAGCCGAGCTGGCCAAACTCCACCGGGAACTTGATCGCGTCAGTGCCCAGGCCCGCCACGACTCTCTCACCGGGGCGCTGAACAGGCAAGGACTTGACGAAGCGATCAACCGCGAAGTCTCCAACGTCAAACGCAAAGACACACCGCTGTGCGTCGCATTGCTGGACATTGACAACTTCAAAAAACTCAATGACACCCTGGGTCACGCCACTGGCGATGTGGCGCTGGCGCATCTTGCTGCCGTGGCGCGTGAGGTGATGCGACCGCAAGATACTTTGGCGCGCTATGGAGGCGAAGAATTTGTGATTCTGCTCCCCGATACACCTCTGGAAAAAGGCATTGAAGCCATGACTCGCCTGCAGCGCGAACTTAGCAAACGGTTTTTCCTGGCGGGTACCGAGAAGGTGCTGATCACCTTCAGCGCGGGGGTCGCGCAACTGTCCACCAACGAATCGGGGCAAGAAGCCATTCGTCGCGCTGACCAGGCCATGTACCTGGCCAAGCGGGCTGGAAAAAATCGGGTTTGCGGTGCCTGAACCTGAGATGTCAACAATGTACTATCTGGTTTTCGGATTGCTGGTATTTTTGGGTGTCCACTCCGTGCGCATGGTGGCCAACGACTGGCGTACAAAAATCCGTAAAAAACTGGGTGTTCCAGCCTGGCGCGCTATGTATTCACTGGCATCACTGCTGGGGTTTGCTCTGGTCGTCTGGGGATTTGGGGTGGCGCGTCAAAGCCCGGTTCAGTGGTGGATTCCACCGCTAGGCATGAAGCACCTGGCTTTGCCGCTGACCTTGCTGGCTTTTGTGTTGCTGGCCAGCGCCTATGTGCCAGGCAACCGGATCAAGATGCGCGTGCAGCATCCGATGGCAGGGGCAGTCATTCTTTGGTCGCTGGCGCATCTGCTGACCAACGGCAATTCAGCGCATATCTTGCTGTTTGGCGCATTCCTGGTGTGGTCAATGCTGAGCTTGGCTGTTGCACGCCAACGTGAGCGCTCGGATGGCACCTACTATCACCTGACAGTCAGCAAAGGCAGCACCGGTGTCTCTGTGGCTCTAGGTGTTGCGCTGTGGATCGCTTTCACGCTCTGGTTGCACGGGCTGTTGATAGGTGTGCGACCCCTGGGCTGATTCCATTTCTAGAAATGGAGTGAGCAGTGGTTTGAGCATCATTTGATATTCATGATCCATTGAATGGTGTACTTCGCCACAAAGCCCACCATGCCAAAGGCCAAGCCAAGAAAGATAACGAAAGACCCAAATTTGCCAGCCTTGGACTCCCAGGCAAGTTGACCAATGATGAACAGCATGTAGAGCATCAAACCGCCAACGCCAAAGCTCATGCCAAAAGCGGCAATTTGTTCTTCCGTAAAGCCAAACATCTTCAAGGTTCCTTTGTCACAGGCCGAGCCCGGGTTTTTGATGGTTTGAGCTTACCTCATAAAAGCAAAAAGGCCAGCGGCGCTACGCGCGTTTGGCCGATCACTTGCGATGCAAGCTTTATTACTGCTTGGGGCCTTGCGCTGGGCCCTTGCCGGCTCCATGGCCGTGTCCCTTGCCTTGGCCCTGCATCGCAGCAACATCGAATATCTTCTGCTGTTCGGGGGTTAAGGCTGCATAAAAAGCTTTGGTGGCTTCCCCATGCTTGTCCATCGCGGCGGACATCTCGCCCTGGTGTTGGGCGCGCAAGGCTTTCATTTTCTCGATCCGCTCCGGAGTGGTCAATTTAGCGAATTCTGCTTGATCAGGACGAGCCGCCAGCATTTTGTCTGCCAGCGGTTTCATGGCTGTGGTGTAGGTAGTCCATGCACCTTCTTGGGCGGGAGTGAGCTTGAGCTGCGCCTTTAACACGGCTTGGCGTTTTACCATCATGGCCTGCATTTTGGCGGGATCCATCTGACCCATGCCGTGATGCCCCATGCCCGGGCCTGGCTGGCCCATCATGTGGTCACATTGAGCACCACCGCCCATGGGCGATTGTGAGTAGGCGACACCCGCAGCAACGAGCAGACCGGCGAGTAATGAGAGTTTGAGACTGGATTTCATAAGCAGATTCCTTTGGGTTGGGGTCAATGCTCAAAAGGTGGCATCGGCGTGGATGCAAGTGTGCTGTACCCGTGTATCGGTGCAATGACGAAGATTGAAAGCTTTGTAAAGTTAATTGAAATATTTTGGGTCATTTTGATGGGATGATCGGCGCCTTTGAAATTTATTACGAAGGCTGCCAGTGTTCAAAAATGTGATCATGTACAACATCGCCCCAGGCTGGGATGCCCAGGCTGCGCAAATCGAAGCCTGTCTGCAAGCGGGCCATTTTGTGGAATGTGGTGCCAGCCAGGAAAAATCCATCGGCTGGATCGAACCCCGGGGCGAGGCCAATGGCCCGCTACTTGAAGTGGTGGCTAATCAATGGCTACTGAAACTGATGATCGAGTCACGCGCCCTGCCGGCCTCCGTGGTCAACCGCAAAGCCCAGGAGCGTGTGGCACAGATTGAAGCGGCTACCGGGCGTAAGCCAGGAAAAAAAGAAACCCGCGACATCAAGGACGATTTGCGTCTTGAGTTGCTGCCGATGGCGTT
>CAIYNH010001010.1 GCA_903927495.1 uncultured beta proteobacterium | reverse complement strand
CTGGCTGCTGGTGCTGTGCTTTGCCGGCTCCTATCTGAGCGCGGAGAATGATCAGCTGTCTGGCATGCATGTGACGTTAGGCTACACCATGGCAGGATTGGTGGTGTTTCGCTTGCTGTGGGGGTTGATTGGCACCCGTTATGCGCGTTTTGCCAGCTTTATCCGTGGACCCCGGGCAGTGGCGAGGTATGCCAGCAGCATGCTTTCCAGCCGTCCCGAGCACCACCTCGGCCACAACCCGATCGGTGCACTGTCCATCGTGCTGATGTTGTTGATTACCTTGGCCATCGTCGGCACGGGTTGGTTTTACTTCAATGGAGGAACCCATCAAATTGGGAATGTTCATGAGGCGGCAGCAGCCTTTATGCTGGCCGTGGTGTTTGCACATGTGGTTGGAGTGGTGTTTGCAAGCTTGACCCAGCGTGAGAATTTAGTACGTTCGATGCTCAATGGTCGCAAGATGGGCATCCAACAGCAAGGTATTGACCAGCCTTTGTGGCCAGTGGCTGTACTCGTTCTCGCTTGTGTGCTGGGATTTTGGTGGCTGCAATGGCAAAGTCCACCCAGGCTTGCAGCAGACGGCAACAACGTTCAAAGTGTGGTCGACACCAGCAAGCATGGCAGACACTCCAAATCGGGCAAACCTGCCGATGGCGACGATTAACATCGGCATCATTCACAAAACGGGACAAATGATGCGAATTCTGCTTGCTGAAGACGATGCCATGCTGGGTGACGGACTGCGCGCGGGCTTGCGCCAGCAGGGTTTTCTGGTGGATTGGGTTCGTGACGGCATGGCTGCCGAGCGTGAGATTAGCAATGGCGACTACCAGGCCGCCGTTCTTGATCTTGGCTTGCCAATCAAGGATGGCATCGATGTCCTGCGCGACTTGCGAGCCAAAAAAATCAACACGCCCATATTGGTCTTGACCGCGCGGGATGCCATCCCTGAGCGGATCAAGGGGCTCGATCTGGGTGCCGACGACTATGTCGTCAAACCGGTCGATCTGTATGAATTGGGTGCCCGATTACGCTCCTTGGTGCGGCGCTCTCATGGCCAGGCCCAGGAGGTGCTGCAATCCGGTGCACTGCAACTCAACCCCTCGGCCAGGCAAGTGACACTCGACGACCTACTGGTGGCATTGTCAACCCGAGAATTTGACCTGCTGCACGCACTGATGCTCAACATCGGCCGAGTGATGTCGCGCGAGCAACTTGAGCAACAGCTCTACAGTTGGGGCCATGAAGTGGAAAGTAACGCCGTTGAGGTTCACATTCATCACCTGCGCCGAAAACTCAGGTCCGATGTGATCCAGACGGTGCGCGGCATTGGCTACACCATGCTGCGCCCAAACGCCTGACAACCGGCCACGCATGAACCACTTATTCCAACTGAAATCGCTGCAGGCGCGCCTACTAGCGCTGCTGCTGGCAATGGCCGCACTGGTGTGGCTGGGCGCGGCCGCTCTCACCTGGCAAGATGCCCAACATGAGCTTGATGAGTTGTTGGATGGGCATCTGGCGCAATCGGCGGCTTTGCTGATCGTGCAACAAGCCGGTCATGGCGGGGATCACAGCAATTCCGATGACAAAATCCACCCAGGCGATCACGTTGATGATGCGCCCTCGCTGCACAAATATGCGCCTCGCGTGGCGTTTCAGGTGTTTCACGAAGACAAGTTGACGATGAGTTCAGCCAACGCCGGGAGCGT
>CAIYNH010001009.1 GCA_903927495.1 uncultured beta proteobacterium | reverse complement strand
TCGGCTTGCAAAATGGCCGCCACGATGTTGCGATGCGTCAGCACCGCGCCCTTGCTCAAACCCGTGGTGCCGCCGGTGTACTGTAGAAAGGCAATCGTATCAAGTGTGCAGGCTGCGGATTTGAACGTGAGGTTGGCACCCAAAGCCAGGGCTTTCTTGAACGGCGTGACGCTGCGCCCCTGGGACAAGGGCAAGCTGAAAGCAGGCACCATTTTGGCCAGGTGGCGCACCGCAAAGGTGATCCACTGGCCATACCAAAAGCCCAGCATGTCGCCCATTGCGGCCAGTACCACGTGCTGTATGGGCGTTTCGTCAATGATTTCGGCGAGTGTGTGGCCAAAGTTTTCAAGCACCACGATCACGCTGGCACCGGAGTCGCACAACTGGTGCTTTAACTCGCGGGCGGTGTAGAGTGGGTTGACGTTGACACAGGTATAGCCGCAGCGCAGCACTGCCGACATGGTCACGGAAAACTGCGGAATGTTGGGCAGCATGATCGCCACGCGTGCGTCAGCGGGCAGCTTGAGCGCCTGCAGCCAGGCCCCAAGCGCGTCGGAGTAGCGGTGCAATTGGGCGTAACTGGTCCAGCTTTCCATGCATACGCTGAAAGGGCGCTCTGCGTGCCTGCGAAAAGACTCATCCAGCAACGCTGCCAGCGACGGGTATTGCTCGGGGTGAACGTCGTGCACGACGCCTTCGGGATAACTGCTCAACCACACTTTGTCCATGGCATCTCCTGTGGCTGCGATTGTCTGGCAAGCGTCAGGTGCACAGACTTGGGGCAAATCCCAGTGTCTGGGCCAATTCAGTCCCACAGGCGACAGCCGGCGCGTCGAATAGCCGCGCAATCCAGACCGACTCGCGGCTGCTGATGGTGTCTAGAAAGGTGCTGACGCTGCCCCCTGCGCGGGGCAGACCGGCAAAATGGTTGAAACCGGACTCCAGAAAGTTTTGCAGCGAGCCTAGTCCCGCAAGATGGGCCGGCCCACGCATCATTTTCAGCATCACGCGCAGACCCGGCTTGGCGGTCAGGTGCCCCAGCGACTGGCCAATGCTGAGCACCGTGGCCAATTGCCAGTTGCGCTCGGCATGGCGCTGCAAGTTTCGCCAACTTGACACATAACGGTTGGCATCAGACAGCCCAGCCTGCTGGCACCACTGTTGCGCCATCGCCAAATCCAGCTCCTCCGTCAAGCAGTGCAATTCGGCCAGTGCCACGGCAGTGGCGACCACCGCCACTGGGAAGGTGCGCTGCAGGGCCCCGGCAATGCGGGCAAACTGGGCATCGCGGTCTGCGTAATCTTTGGCGCTGTAGAGTTCCTGCAGGAAAAAAGTAGCGCAGGGGGCATAGGTTTTGGATGCCAAAAGGTCGGCATAAGTGCCAGCAAAGCGCTGCGCTTGCAAGTGCTTGATGGTCAGTACTGCTTGCGCCAGGGCGGGTTGCCCGGTTAGCGCCTGGCGCATCGCCGCCACCCGACTCAGGGACTCTCGAATTTGTTCTGAGGCTTGCATTGTGGGTTGAGTTTATCCACGCCAAGTCGCCATAATCCAACAACTTTAAGGGAGTTATTCGGTTTAGTGGAGGTCGCCTAGGGAAAACCCTTATATTCGAGCCCTATGTCCGAAACCCTTGATACCCCTTCAGCTGAGTCCCCTGGCGCGCCCAGAGCACCCGAATTGATGGTGCCAATTCGCTCGCTGGGTGAAAACCACCGCGAGCGAATCGGTGTGCACCTCAAGTCGCTGGATGCCCATGACCGGTATTACCGCTTCGGTTTTGCTGCCAGTGATGACCAGATTGACCGTTATGTGGCTGGCCTGAATTTTGAGCGCGATGAAATTTTTGGCATTTATAACCGCCGCCTGTTGCTGATTGCGGTGGCGCATCTGGCTTACCTTGATGCCGGCGAGAATGAGTCGAGTGCCGAGTTTGGCGTCTCGGTGCTGGCCCAGGCACGCGGTCGTCAATATGGTGCGCGCCTGTTTGAGCGGGCGGTGATGCATGCGCGCAATGAGGGTGTGCGGGTGATGTATGTGCACGTTCTGAGCGAAAACTCTGCCATGCTCAAGATCGCCCGCCATGGCGGTGCCGTATTTGTGCGCGATGGTGCAGAGTCTGAAGGGCATTTGAAATTGCCCCACGCCACCTTCAACAGCCACTTGACGGAGATGGTGGAGGAGCAGATGGCGCAGGCCAACTACCGCATTAAAGTTCAGGCCAAGCAGATTCGCGATTCTCTTTTGAGCTTGCAGGTCGCCTGGCGCAGGGTTGGTGGGGCAGTAGCTGAAGAGTAAGCGCGTTTATCCGCTATCCTTGCGGTGTGTTCAACAACCGCATGTCCTGCTCCACTGGCTGTGTCTGACCCCCACCCCGCGCGCCCCGACCGCGAAGATAAGCGCACTTTTCTACAAAAAATTGCCGAGTTCATTCACCCCGGTCCGGATTCAACCGACGAACTGCTTGACACCCTGGCCGAAGCAGAGCACAACCACCTGATTGGCGCTGACTCGCGCAAGATGCTCGAAGGTGTGATCCGCATGGCCGACATGACCGCCGGCGATGTCATGGTGCCCAGCACCCGGATGGAGTTGGTCAACATCGAAGACCCCTATGACACCCTGATGCACGGCGTGATCGACACCGCTCACTCGCGTTTTCCGGTCTTTGAAGGTGAGCGTGAAAACATCATCGGCATCTTGATGGCCAAAGACCTGCTCAAATTGCAGCGTGCCCCTGAACTCAATATTCGTGCGCTATTGCGCCCCGCCGTGTTTGTGCCCGAAAGCAAAGGCTTGAACGATTTGCTGCGCGACTTTCAAAGCAATCACAACCATTTGGCAATCGTGATTGATGAATTTGGCCGGGTGGCGGGCCTGATTACCATTGAGGACGTGCTGGAGCAGATCGT
>CAIYNH010001008.1 GCA_903927495.1 uncultured beta proteobacterium | reverse complement strand
GGAAGTGCCACTTTGGCCGTCGCCGGTGTTACGGACCACAGCACAGGGCGGTTTTTCCCCGACCTGGCCTGCGACCCGCATGCCGCCATTCGTGGTGAGGGCACAGTCGCGGATGTAAGGCTCTTACTGGCCCATCAACCCGTCACGGCACCTGCCGCAGCTGAGGCTGGCTACCACTTGGCTCTGCACGGCCACACTCACGGAGGTCAGTGGTGGCCATGGAATCACTTTGTGCGGATGCAGCAACCAGTCGTTAAGGGATTGCACCGCTTCGGGCGGATGTGGAGCTACACGTCGGTTGGCACTGGGTACTGGGGGCCACCTAAACGCCATTTCCGTAGCGAGATCACACTTCTTACCTTACGTTCAACTGGGGCGCAACTGAATCCTTTGCAAGGATGACCGGCCGGTTGCTGCCGTAGAGCCGATCAGTGCCGCATCTCGAATCTTCAGTATTACATCGCCGCTGTACGCTGTGAGGGAATGGGTGTCAGCTATGCGAACGTTCAATTCGCTTTATGATGTCCACTGGTCATGTTAACCCGCATGGTGCCCAAAGTCGGCAGCCCCGGATGAGAGAGCGGACCTTGAGGTTCAGTCTTTGAAAACAAAAGGCTGACGATGGTGGTCACCTTTAAAGAATATGCGCAGCGGCATCTGGGTGCTTTTTGCCTGCGGCGTCAATCGCACGTTGGGCTTCCATACGTTGACCAAACGTCAGTAGTAGCCGCTGCGCTATGCGTACCGCACTCCCAGCGCTCGATTCGGATGGTGGCTAAAGATCATTGTTAATTGCATGCCTATCCGGTTGGCACAGGTTGTTCCGAAATTTGTTTTCTCACCGCGTCCACGACTCATTCGAAGCCTCCCGCTTGAGCCAACTCGCCGGGATGAAGGTGCTTGAAGTTAGAAATTGGGTGACCAAAGCTCAGCTGGCGACGATTTTCCCCATGGGCTGAATTTTCAACCTGTGCCAACCGGATAGGCATGGTTAATTGCAATGTCTCCCGACGTGCTGCGTTTCGTCAACGCCCAGTGGCGGTTCCTGTTGGCGGCGCCGACGCCGCTGCAGCCGCGCTATGCGAAGGAGGTGACCGATGCCGACAGCCTGATGGCAGACATCATGGCGCAGGCGATGAAGCGCGGCAATCAGGTCATGGCGCGCACCAGCGAGATCCCATTCCACGTGCTGGAGGCGACATACCAGCAGTACCTGCGCCAAGCATCGCTCCAGGCCGCCATCGACCGCATCCGCAACGCCATTGCCGCGCTACCGTTATTCCCGCACTACTTGTTTGACCTCGATACGCTGTATGGTGGCGTCGATGGTCAGAAATTCGGCATCGAGCGTTCAACCGTGAAGGCGCGCTCTTCGCAAGAATACTCTGGACGCGACAAGGGCGTGGTGGCCTATACGCTGCCGTCCAACCACGTGCCGCTCCACGTCTAAGCGCTCACGAATACGAGGCGCACCACGTGTTCGACATCTGGTAGCCGATGGAAATATTCAAACATGGGAAAAGCCCAGATTGAGCAAACCCCTGCGCATGAAACTCAACTCAACTCTGCAATCAACGATTGTTTGTCCACCATGCTCTTGTCTGATTGCACCAAGGGTAGGGACTTCATGAAGATAATACGACTTGGCAGCATGTAGGATGCAAGATGCTGTTTTAGTTCGAACAGGATTTCCTTGTCACTGATTGCGCTGCGTGCGCAATAGACCATGACAATCTCTTCTTCGATGGCCTCGTTAGGCATGCCAAAAACAGCGCACTGGCTAATTAGTGGAATATTCCGTTGTACTACGGACTCAATTTCATATGGTGATACCCGGAAACCACGGGTCTTGATCATGTTGTCGCGGCGCCCAACAAAGTAATAATAGCCTTCTTCATCGCGATAAACATAGTCACCACTGGCAACAACGAATTCATCAATTAACTGGCCTTCCAAATTGATGACATTCTTTAGAATTTGTATCGACTTAAAGCGCTCGGCCGTTTCCACCGGAGCATTCCAAAAACCGCGATAGATCAATCCGCCACGATGAATTAGCTCTCCCACCTCGCGAGGACCGCAGGCCTGCCCATTTTCATTGAGCAGGAATAATTCAACGTCTGGAATCGGTTTGCCAATGGAGTCAGGTCGGATTTGGATCTGTTCTGGATCAAGGTAGGTAGAACGAAATGCTTCGGTTAGGCCATGCATAGAATAGAACTTGGCATGCCGGAATGTTTCTTTGCAGTCTTTTACCATCTTGGAGGTTACGTTTCCACCGGAGGAGGTGATGATGCGTAGCTTGTCAAATAGGGC
>CAIYNH010001007.1 GCA_903927495.1 uncultured beta proteobacterium | reverse complement strand
TTTTTCTTGCGCTCGGTCACGATTGAGCCAGTACCACGGTAGCCGACAAAGTGACCAGTGGCATCGACATGCGGCACACCCGATACCGATATCCAACTGATGGCACCGCTATCAGTGCGGATTTGGTACTCAAAATTCCTGAAAGGCTGGTGCGCTGACAACTGTGCCAGGTGCGCCTTAATGCTTTCGGGTGGATTCAGCGCATCGATTGCCAGAATGCTGCTGCGGTTTTTGCCAAGCAGCTTACTCGGTGGCCATCCATAGGCTACTTCAAAATTGTCCGAGAAGAAAGAAAAACAGTGATTGGCATCTGTTTCCCAAAACCAGTCGGAGGCACTCAGGGAGAAGTCACGCGCACGTTCTTCGTCTCGCAGGAGCTGATCTTTCAGGCTTTGTGCCGCCTTCTCGGCCATGATCCGTTTGGTGATGTCCATGTGTGTGCCTACCACCCGCAATGGAGCCCCATTGCTGTCACGTTCAACGATCTGACCACGGTCAAGTATCCAGACAGAGTGGCCGTCTTTGTGCTTCAAACGGTGTTCGAATTCATAAAAGGGGGTTTCACCCCTCAGATGACGTTGTAATGTGGCGAGCAGGAGGGGCCATTCATCGTCGTCTATCAATGGTCGCCAACTGGCAAAGTCGGGCATGATTTCATTCATGCGGTAGCCCAGCATGGCACAGGTGCGCTCGCCAAATATCAGTGAGCTGCTGGGTACGTGCAAGTCCCACATGCCCAGGTTGGCACCTCGCAGGGCTAGGGTCATGCGCTCCTGGTTGGCAGCATCTTTTTGTCGGGTATCTTGGAGACTGGCGTTGAGCTTGGCAAATTCGGTAGCAAAACGGTCCAGGTTGATCTGGTTGCGCTGGATTTCCTGACGCAGCGCCAGTACGCGTTGACCTGCAAGCAGTCGGCCCAATAACACGTTTGGTTTGGGGGGTTTTGCCAGAAAATCGTCGGCACCTGCGGCAAAAGCTTCAACCAGATGCTCATTCTGGTCCATTCCAGTCAAAAGCAAAACGTAGATGGCGCGACCCGCCGGCGTTTCGCGCAGTCTTCGAATCAGGGTTATGCCATCCATTTCCGGCATAGCCCAATCGACCACCATCATGTCGGGCAGATCTGCAAGCGCCCGTTCTATCCCTTGCCGACCATTCTCGGCTTCGGTGCAAACATAACCAGCCTCCGACAGCACGTGCTTTAAGAAATCACGAATGATTTGGGAATCATCAACGAGCAAAACCCGAAACCCACCTTGGGACGTGACGTTGGACTGCCGATCTCCTTGTTTCAGCACGGTTGGTGTGGGTATATTGAGCAAATCAACAAAAGGTGGCAGAGCCTGCGACGGCACCATCAGCAATCGGCACCATTCAGCCCACTCGCGTACCACGTTGTCGCACAGCCCCATCAGGTCGTCGGCCTGAATTGAGAGTTGGCCTCCTAATAGCAGCAAGTTGGCCATCATGGCGGGTCGCTCATGTGGTTGTGCCATGCAAATGGCTGCAATTTTTGCTGCCAGCATGAGCGTCAGCAGCAGTCTCTCAGAGCGTGAGCTGACGCTCATGCCGGCAGGGTCCCTGAGTTCGTGCAAGCGCACCGGATCGACTAAGCTGACTGGAAACCCCCAATCCGTCAACAGTTCGGCGCTCAGATCCGCATGGTCAAATTCAAAGGCTTGGCGTTCCTGGGCCAGCAATGTCGCACCCGAACTGGGTGTCTTGCCCAGCACGCTTGAATACTCTTCGGGAAATAAACTTGCCAGCCCCAACTCACCAATCTGGCATAGTAGCCCGAGACAAAAAGCCTCGTCACTTTGCATCAGACGTGAAAAAGTTGTCAAAGCTTGCATGGCTGTGGCACAAGCCAAGTTGCGCGACCAGAAGGCAGGGTAATTGAAGGCTCGGCAGCGTCGGGCCTGCTGGTCTTTGAGCAGGGAAAACCCCAGCGTCAGACCGCGGACTGCGTTCAGCCCAAGCAGGCCAATGGCATCCTTGATTGCCAGCACGGGTCGTGCACCATGGGGCCGACAGACGTTGGCCAGCTTGAGCATGCGTGCCACCAGTGCAGGATCAGCCTGGATGGCATGTGCGAGTTGTTGACTGGTTGTATTTTCCTGGCGCGTCAATTCCAACACCACCAGTGCAGGGCCCTTGGGTGATGGCAGCAAGCCTGAGGTCTTGAATTTATCGAAATGGGCTTGAAGTCGAGTGTTCATGGGTACATGCGCAGGCTTCGCAACTGTAGCATTGCCTGTAATGGGGCTTGAGTTAATCTCAGTCAACTGCTATTTGGCGTACACCAGATCGCGCAGTCCAAGCGACAAGCTTGGTACGTAGGTGACGACCATTAGACAGCTCAGCACCACCAGTACAAACGGGATCAGGTTCTTGATGATGCGGTCCAGAGAAATGCGCGCAACGGTGCAGGCCGCAAACAGGTTGACCCCAAAGGGTGGTGTGATCATGCCCAGGGCGAGGTTGACGACCATCACCAGTCCAAAGTGCACCGGGTCAATGCCAAAGTGCTGCGCCACCGGGGCCAGAATTGGTGCCAAGACGATGATGGCAGCGCTGGTTTCGATGAACATGCCAATCACGAACAGTGCCGCATTGACACCCAGCAAAAAATAAGCCGGTGATTTCAATACCTCTTGCAGCCACAGA
>CAIYNH010001006.1 GCA_903927495.1 uncultured beta proteobacterium | reverse complement strand
TGCTGCTGGCCGGTGCGCTGATGATTTTGTTCACCAGGACCGACCCATCAACCATTGGCAAAACCGATGTGTTTCGCGCTGGCATGATTGCCGTGGTGGCCGTCTTTGGTATTGCCTGGATGGCCGACACGGTTTTCGAAGCCCACCTGCCCGAGTTGAAGGTTGCTTTGACCGACTTGGTGAAAACACAACCCTGGACCTATGCCATTGCCCTTTTGCTGGTCTCCAAGTTGGTTAACTCGCAGGCCGCGGCCATCAGCGCCATGGTGCCGGTGGGCTTGGCTATCGGTGTGCCGCCCGGCTACATCGTGGCGTTTGCCGCCGCGTCCTACGGCTACTACATCTTGCCAACCTACCCCAGCGACCTGGCGGCCATTCAGTTTGACCGCTCAGGCACCACCCACATCGGCAAGTACGTCATTAACCACAGCTTCATCGTGCCGGGGTTGATTGGCGTGAGCACCTCCTGCCTGGTGGGGTATCTGCTGGCAGCAGCCACCGGTTTGGTCTGACGGAGACAATCAGGGTTTTTACCAAGCTCTGATGTAATCCATCGTCCTGTCCTCGCTGCTACCGGTCATCCTGCTGATTGCTATTGGTTTTATAGCGTGTCGCGCAGGCTGGATGAGGGCTACATCACTAAAAGACCTTGGTTCTCTGGTGTTTATGGTGCTCACGCCAGCACTATTGTTCCGCACCATGAGTACGGTGCATGTGGAACGGCTGGACTTCAAGCCGGTGGCGGCCTACTTTATCGCTGTCATAGGCCTGTTTCTGGTCATGCTGGCGTGGCGCCGGGCCACGCAGCGCGCCACGGTGCTGGCGCTGGATGCCCTGCGCTACGGCATCATTGCCGATTGGCGCCAACGTCTTCATGTTCTCGCAGCGCTACCAGGTAGCAGAGGATCTGGTCACGGCCAGTGTCGCGGTGTCAACCGCCATGGCACTGGCAGAACGGCTATAGCACGCTCTTCAAACCCGAACCGATGCAAGGGGCCGCTCAACGTAGCGTTCAAACACCATCGAAAGTAAGACGCAGACACACCACGCACTAAAAACCACAAAGATGGCAGCGCCGCCGGATTGCGACCCTAGATGCGCCCACAAAGCATTGGCCAGCATCAAAATGGAGAAATGGGTTAAAAAAAGCGCATACGAACTCCGCGCACCCTTTCTGATCCACCGACTCAACGCAGGCTTGGGAATGGGCCGCGCGCGCTCGACTGCCATGCGGCTTCGCGCAATGCCCAGGCTAATCGCCACCGTTAACGCCACGGCAATGCGCATCCGAAAATCCCACGCCAATGCGGCTCCACCGGCACTGGCCAGACCGACCAGCAACTTGCCTGAATGGCGCGAGTGCCCGGCCCACCAGGCAAAGGCGCCCATGGCGTAGGATCCAAAAAAATACACACCCCAGTTGTCGGTCTCGGGGTGCAGGTTGAAGTAAAAAAGCGATGCCAGCCCTGCGAACGCAACCAGCCACTGTGCCCGCCTTGTGCCCACCCACAGCAAAACGGTCATCAATACAAAGAGCTGGAAATCAACAGCCACATACCAGATGCCGACCGACAAGGGTTCAACCCCCGCCAAACCATAGGTCAAAGTCGCATGCGCCAGCAGTTGCAGCCATCCAGGTGCCGCCGGCACAAAGTCCGTCTGGAGCCACATTCGGGTCAATACACTGCTGGCCATGACCACCAGCAAAGCGGCGCCCAGCGGGAGCACCAGCCGTACAAAGCGTTGCAAAACGATATGCAAAAGCTGCCGGCGCTGCAAGTAGCCGTGGGGCGCCAACGAACTGGCGGCAAAGTACCCGCCAATCACCAAAAACACCTGCACGGCTATACGGGCATAGTCAAAAAACCAATCGCTCAATCGCGGGACAGCCAGATGCAGTGCGTCGGCCAGAGGCCCGTACACCGCAAAGTGATGCAACACAAGCAGATTTGCCGCAACCACCTTGGCCGCATCAATGTGCGTCAGACGGCGCGGCATGGTCGACTAATAAAGTGATGCAACAC
>CAIYNH010001005.1 GCA_903927495.1 uncultured beta proteobacterium | reverse complement strand
TGGCATGGGAAGCGTGGCCCGGCGCACGGTCGCTGATGTGGCTTTCAACGCTGACCCGGCATCAGGCCAATATGTGGCGGTAGTTTCACCAGGAAGTACTACAGTGAACTGGATCAGTGTCGGCGGAACCAGTCTGTCTACCCCGCAATGGGCAGGCATTGTTGCCATCGCCAACGCCGCGCGAGCTTTGGTCGCCAAACCGGCGTTGGGTTCACCGCATGCGGTCCTGTACAACCAAATTGCCACCGTGCCAGGAACCTATGCCAGTGTCTTTGCCGACGTAACCAAAGGCTCAGACGGCAGTTGCGCCACTTGCACCGCCAAGCTGGGTTATGACCCGCTCTCGGGTTTGGGCACGCCCAATGTCAGCAGTCTTCTGAGTGTGCTTACGGGGGCAAGCACTGCCGCCTCGGCACCGGTTGTCACACCCGCAGACATTAGCGCAACAGTCGGAACGGCGTTGTCGTTTATGGTCTCTGTTTCCGCACCCAACCCGGTCACCTACTCCTTAAGCGGAGCCCCCGCAAGAATGAGCATCAGTGCCACGGGCGCAGTGACCTGGGCCACGCCCGTGCTTGGAAAGTATTCGGTAACCGTCATCGCCAAAGACAGCAAGACCGCCTTGAGTGGGCAAGGCATTTACACCGTGACCATCGCCCAGCAGGCGGCACCGGTAGTGAAAGCCGGTGCCATCAGTGGCACAACCGGAACAGCACTGTCGTTTACCGTATCTGCGACCTCATCAAATCCGCTTACCTATTCAATGACCGGTGGACCCAGTGCAATGAGCATCAGTAGCGCCGGTGTTGTGACCTGGGCTGCTCCGGTGGCCGGAACCTACTCGGTCACCGTGATTGCCAAGGACACTAAGACCGGTTTGAGCGGGCAAGGCGTGTACACCATTGCCATTGCTGCGCCACTGCCGCCGCTCGTGACTGCGGCCAGCATCAGCGGCACACCCGGCACGGCGCTATCGTTCGCTGTCTCGGTGCTTGCACCCAACCCGGTCACCTACACCTTGAGCGGTGCTCCTGCTGGAATGAGCATCAGCAGCGCCGGTCTGGTCAGTTGGGCCAGTCCAGTGCTGGGTACCTTTAATGTGACTGTGGTCGCCAAGGACAGCAAGACCGGTTTGAGTGGAGAAGGCATCTACACCGTCAAGATATTCACGGCAGGCCCGGTGATCACAGCTGCAGCCATGACTGGCGTACTTGGCAAACCACTCAGCGGCAAGATCACCTTCTCGGATTCCAGTGCCGTCGCCTGGATGTCGGTGTCGCTCTCGGGCGCTCCAATGGGGATGTCGTTTTCATCGAGCGGTTCGACCATCACGGCCAACTGGCCCAACCCCTTGGTGGGTAGCTACAGTCTAAAAGTCACAGTTCTCGACTCAGTTGGTTTGACAGCTCAGACCACCATACCGATAACAATTACTGCCAAGTAAATCAATTCACTGTAAAAGATACCACGGGCGCGCTGAGGTCACTAAAGGATGTCCCCAGCGCAATTTCGCCACGGCCATGCAGTACACATTCCTCACGGCGCAGCAACAAATCCGAACCGCCGCCGGAAAACCTGATCCAGCAGCCGTAAGAGCTGACGTCAACCAGAACCACGCTGCCATTGCGCCAGTCAATCCGGGCATGAGTTCGCGATACCCGAGGGTCATTTACAACAAACTCCACCAATCTTGTTCGACCGATGTGAATGGGAAGTTCAAACGCATTGAACCTTTTTTTGGTGCCAACCCAGGAAAGCTCGATTTGCCCACCCAGTACATCACTGGTGAGCGCATCGAATGACGAGTTAACGGGTGCCGGAATGGTGAAAAATTCGGAATTGATGTCTTCTTGCCACTCAATCTGGTAAACGATGCAGTGCTCGGAGCGCCCACGAATCGAAATTGGTCCCAGCAGGCGAAAGCGTGCGTTGGTTAGTTCCGGGCTATTTTCAATAGCAGCTGAATTCACCCAAATTTGGTGTGGTCCGGTCAATTCACTTAACCGAGCTGCAATATTGACGGCATCGCCGTAGCAATCGTCATCCACAAGTTCCACTTCGCCGCATGCGATGCCAATACGCAGCGGCATGTAAAGCGAGGGCGGTAGCTGCGCCAAACGCTGTTGATACGTGCGCTGAATGTCAGTCACTGCCGTGATGGCATTCGGGCTTGCATCAAAGATCGCCAGCACCCCGTCACCCAGGAACTTGACAACCCGTCCGCCATGGAGGATGATTTTTTCTGCAATCCAGTTGGTAGCCTGCGTGACCGCCTCGGTCGCTTTGATATTGCCAAGCGATTCAAATACACCTGTGCTGCCAAACAGATCTGCAAAAACAACAGTAGATTGAACGCCCATTCCCGGTGAATCCTTCTTGCAAGGCTGCTAGTTTAGGTCAATGTTGATACCCGTTGCCAAGTAGGCGAGTTCTCACCCTTTGACATCAGTTATTGCCCCAATAAAACAAGGCATTGCGTCCATCAACCATCAAATCAACCTTGTCACCCACCGGAAGAAGCACTTTGGTGGCGACGTGCCCGTAAGGTAAGTTGGTCAGTAAGGGTTGCTTGATTTGTGGGCGCAACCAGTCAATGACGGACTGGAGTTTGAAGCCATGGTCGTGTGCAAGGAGTTTGAAATCGGTAAATTGACCTAACACGATGGCCTTTTGCCGTTTCAGGACACCGGCGTGCAACAGCTGGGTCAGCATGCGCTCGATTCGGTATGGGTGCTCGGCCACGTCTTCCAAAAACAGGATGCCACCCTTGATATCAGGAAAATAAGGCGTTCCCAGTAGCGAACACAGCACCGTCAAGTTGCCCCCCCAGAGAATCGATTGATTGATGGTAAAACTGTCTGTAGCGCTTTCTGGTGGCTCATGGAGTGCTATTGAATTATTAACTTTTTTATTCACACTTCGGTGTTGACACCAACCGGCACCCTCCCCTTGTCCGCGCAGCAGGTCATCAAAACAGGCCTCCATGATGTCGTCTGGTGCTGCCGCTTCGCCATTTTCATTGCCATCGCTCGGATCTACCTTGCCGCCAACCCCAAAACCTTCACACAGTGCAGGCCCGGCCCAAGTGGTGGCCCCGGTGCGGGCAAGCACTGCATTTTGAAACGCTGTGAAATCACTGATTCCAACAAACAGCATGCCCAACTCTATCGCTTTCGCTACTTTTTTGTAGTGAATGCCGCTCAGGATCCGGGTCAAACCATAGCCGCCCCGCGAAATCAGTGCTACATCGGCTCTACTGGCCGCGGCCCGGTGAATGGCCGCGAGACGGGTAGCATCGTCTCCGGCAAAGCGCTGATAGTTGGACAACGCCGCTTCGTCCACCTCCACTTCATGGCCCAAGGTTTGTAAACGGCGGATGCCGCGATTAAAGGCTGCCTTGTCACGGACAGCGCCAGAAGGCGAGTAAATATAAATGTGCTTTTTCATGGCGCATGGCTGGAAGTCAAGGTTTTTTTAATCGTCTCTGTCGGAAGAAATCTTGCAGCATTTTTGAACTCTCCTGGGCCAGCAGGCCACCCTGAGTAAGAGTCTGGTGATTAAGTTGGGCTTGTGCAAACAGATTTATCACCGACCCGGCTGCCCCGGTTTTTGGGTCGGTAGCGCCAAATACCACCCGTTTCAAGCGCGCATGCAGCATTGCACCGGCACACATGGCACAGGGCTCAAGCGTGACAAACAGTTCGCAGTCAGGTAATCGATAGTTGCCTAGCGCCAAAGCTGCAGCGCGCAAAGCCTGTATTTCGGCGTGTGCGCTGGGATCGTGATTTTCAATTGGCGAATTGCGCCCCTGGGCGATGACCTGTCCATTGCGCACCACCACGGCTCCAACCGGAACCTCTCCCGCAGCCGCAGCAAGACCGGCCAGGGATAGGGCCAACTGCATACATTGATGGTCGTTCAGGGGTTCTGCTGACACAAAGTTGCTCACGATTGGTCTTCTTTTACTACTAAATAAATAGCATTTATTGCGCACTGCACTTAGGATGAAGCCAAATTCTATTTAACAACCTTAGCCTTCCACCAAACCCAGTCGCAGCATCCACTGGGCCAATGCTTGTTCGTCGTGGTTTCCCTGCACATAAGTGCTGTACATGCTGGCGTGCGATTCAGGTCGATGCTGGTTGAGTTTAATCTTGCATTGCAAATCCACAACCTCAAGTTCAAAAGCCACGATCCCTGACAGCATTCTGAGCTGGTAACTCCGATCCAGCTTATGCCATTGGGCATCGTAAGCCGGGTCGTGATCTCCGATAAGTTGTTTGAGCACCTGCTCTTTGGAATCAACGTCAGTCAGCAAGTGGGCCTGCACAGTGCAATGCACAGCCAAGTAGCTCCAGGTGGGCACCCGCACCAAATCCGGGTAGACCTTGGCTGACATATAGGCCTGCGGGCCCATGAAGGTGACTACTGCCTTCGGTCTGTCCTGCAAATACTTCCAGTGTGGATTTGCTAAAGCGCAGTGACCCTGCAAGACCATCTTTTCTCCACGCTCTTCCCAGTGCAATGGCAAGTGGGTCACAAACGGTAGTTGTTCATGATCTGTGCTGATCAGACTGGCCAACGGATACTCGCGCATCAGGTCAAGCGCTTGAGCGCGTTCTTTGGCGGAAAACTGGGATGGTAGGTACATAAGTTTTTGCTTACTTTTTCTGCAAAACGTGCCACTGCTCGACTGCCTTCAGCGTGTTCTCAACATGCTGATCCGGGCTCAGGCTGGAATACGCATAAATGATTTTTCCCTGTGGGCTGATGACATAAGAAATACGATCGGCCATGTCAGGTTTTATCCACAAGGCCGCGTCATATTGCTTCATGATGCGCGCACCACTGTCTGCAGCAACCGCAAATTTGTCACGACATGCATCGACCGAGAACTTTTTCAGGGTCTCAATATCGTCATTTGAGATGCCGACCACAGTCGCACCCAAGGCGTTGAATTTTGGCGTGGCCTCAGCGAAGTTGTGTGCCTCAATGGTGCATCCGCTGGTGAATGCCTTTGGATAAAAGTACAGCACAACAGGCCCTTTTTTGAGAGTCTCGGCGAGGGAAAATTTGAACTCAACACCAGCTTGTGCTGCTTGCGTTATGAATTCCGGAGATGTCGCACCCACCACCAACGCGGCAGATGCAGGGGCACTGAGAATCAAAAAATAGAGTGAAAAACAAAGTCTCAAGCAGTTAATTTGGTATCGCATGGTTGTCCCAACAGTAGATCTTGCCAACTCAATATGAGCAAACTTGTGAGATTTCAATTCTATTCACACCCGTGCACGGATCAATTATTTTCACCCGTCAAATAGTCAAGTTTTCCCAGATCCACGCCATTGTGGCGCAACATGGCGTAGGCCATGGTGATGTGAAAAAACAGGTTTGGCAGCAGCCAAAGTTTCAGGTAAGCCTCACCCAACATGGTTCTAGATACCGGACCTGCCTGAAACGTGATGACTTTTTCCTCGGTGCCATCGAGTGCGCTGTTGGGTACTGTTGCCAGGTAGTCAAGCGTCTTTTGAATTCGAGCTTTGAGTTCAGACAAGGTGACTTCATTGTCGTCATACTTCGGCGCGTCAACGCCCGACAACCTGGCTGTACCGTTCTTGGCAGTATCGCAAGCAATCAGGATTTGCCCGGAAAATGGAAGCATATCTGGAGCCAACCGAAAGTGCGTCAGCACCAGAGGATCACATTTCTTGGCAACTGCAAAGGCTTGCGCTTTGTCCAGAATGTGGTTCAGGTTGCCCAACATGGCGTTGAAAATCGGCAGACTGGCTGATGACATGGAAATGGACATTGGTCGGCATCCTCAGAATATTTTGAAGTTTGTGAGTCAGGGTCAGGTTCTAGGTTTTTGGCAGAGACGACAAGTAATCACGATCGCCTCCACCACCGACCACACGAGAGTCAGCATCATCCCACGAACTCGCGTTATTGATGCAATTTGTTCTTGCTATTCCTTTCATGATCTTGCCCCTGAAAAACGGACCCTATAGCTGATGGTTAAATTCAGACATTGGAG
>CAIYNH010001004.1 GCA_903927495.1 uncultured beta proteobacterium | reverse complement strand
CTGATCAGCCTCAAGCATAGGTCTTGTTTTTAATCTGAAAATGCTCAAATAGCTATAATAAAGATAGCTGCTAGCGCCCGTATCCATTGCGTTACAGCTGTTTTTTTAGAATATTTCAGCCCAAAATCACTTGGCCCAAAGCCTGGCGAAACTGGCAAGAGATGCCAAACCGGCGCAAGCACCACCCAAAAGCAGCGCTGTAGTTGCACCGTGAATACCCGCCAGACTAAAACACAGAGCGACCAGTGCTGCGCCACTGGTTTGCCCCAGCAGACGGGCCATCGCAATCACCCCACTGGCACCGCCACTGCGCTCTGGCGGAGCGCTGGCCATCAGAGCCTTCAGGTTGGGTGCCTGAAACAAACCGAAACCAACACCACAAATGGTCATACGAAACACGATGTCGAAGACACCCGGATCAGCGGGCAATAACGCCAGCGATACCAATCCTGCGCAGAGTATTGCCAACCCAACCCCACCCAGAAGACCGGGAGCATAGCGATCCGAAAGCCTGCCCGCGATAGGTGCAGCCAAAGCCACCACGATCGGCCACGGTGACATCAGGAAACCAGTTTCGACCGGGTTGCGGTGCAGAACTTCCTCGAAATAGAAAGGCAACGAAATGAAGGCCAGTCCTTGCGCTGCAAAGGAAGCCATCGACGTGATTGCCGACAGGGCAAACATGGGCCGGCGCAGCAAATCGACCGGAAGCATCGGCGCCGGGTGTCCGGCTTGGCGGCGTAACAGCAAGCCACCGGCAAGGATAGCCAAGCCCAGAGGAATAAACACCAAAACAAGCGCCTCGCGCTGCGCCGCAGCACCGAGTGACAGCACCAGGGAAGCAAAGCTGAGGCCGGTCAACGCTGCAGTCATCCAGTCAAAGTTATTCTGGCGGGGAGTCGTGTGCGGCAGCGCCGGCCAGGCAAAGGCCAGCGCGAGCAGTCCCAAAGGCACGTTGATGGCAAATAACCAGGGCCAGGCCGCCACCGAGAGTACCAGCGAAGCCAGCGTCGGGCCGAGTGCAAATGAGACCCCAACCACCAACGCATTCAGCCCGACCCCACGACCCAGCCGCGAGATTGGATAAATCAGGCGGATCAGCGCAATATTAACGCTCATGACCCCGCTGGCACCGATGCCTTGCAGCCCACGAGCGATGGTCAGCGTTGGCAAGGTGGTGGCAAATGAACAAGCCAGCGAGGCCACGGTAAAAAAAGCCAGCCCTCCCAGAAAAATCCGGCGCGGTCCAACCAGGTCACCTAACGCGGCGAATGGCAGCAAGGTAGCGACAATGGCCAACTGATAGGCATTGATGACCCATACCGAGGCCGCCGGTGAGGCCTGCAGGTCAGTCGCGATGGCCGGCAGTGCCGTGTTGGCGATCGCCGTGTCGAGTGACCCCAGCGCTACCCCTAGCAAAATCGCCAAGAGTGCCCGCACATCAATATCATCTGATGGTGGCGTGCTGGAAACTGAGGATGATTGCGCCAAAATGCGGGCTTTTCGTTAGGGTTTGTAGACGAATAAGTTGTGCATTTATACGCCCATATCGGAAATCAACGCCAGCCGCAACAAAAACCGTGCGATTCAGCCGCACCAGCGCATCGCAAGGGCACCATGCAACCCATTGCTGACAAGCCAAATGTGCATCTGGCTTGTCATTCCATTTCCGTATCAATCCGACACTTTGTTGCTTCGCCTTGCCATGCGTCAGCACTGTTTGCAGCTTCGCGCCTACGGTTCAACTCCACCAGTTGCTGGATTCCCTATGATGTTCACGGCCGATTTGGTTAAGTAGCGTGAGGGATTGAAATTCGGGCTCCATTGACTGGCTAACAACACGGCAGAAATTCTGTATTGCTCGATGCCGAGAGTCGAAAAGACTGCGGCATCGGCGAGTTTTCTCGGGTTATGGAACAGGAGCTGATATTTTGAGCCTGTGTTTCTATTTCCTGTATAGACACACAAGCGACATTCGCTTCTCTGATCTGCCTGCTCCAAACCAGACATTGAGAACCAGTCTTGATGCGTCAACCGAGTTCTCTGTGTGCAGGCGCCCCATCCACCCAAATGCAAAACGGGAGCCGAAACCCCCGTTTGGTGGTAACCGCTATCGAATCAATCAGGCAGCGGTATTCTTGCGACGGCGCACGATCGCACCCATCACACCAAGTCCGGTCAGCAGCATGGCGTAGCTTTCAGGCTCCGGGACTGCGGCAACTACACCTGGAGAAATTGCACCAACGGCACCGGTAGCGCCGGCGTTAGCGCCACTAACAAGCAAAGCATCGGCAGCAAAATACCCTGTTGGGCTACCACTAGTGGAAAGGCTGGCAAATTGAGAGATTGTGGCGTTCGCGACCTTGAAGTTCAGCGGATCAGCGTAGCCGCCCCCAGAGCCACCAGAAGGGCAATTCTGGGTGCAGTAAATTCCATAGTCAAATTGACCGAAAGGCGAATCGTTGGCGGGGTGTGCGACGCCAAAAGTCGCACCGAGTCCATTGGCGAAAGAAATGTTGCTTATGTCGTTGGCAGTAGCACCACTTACGTTGAAAGCGAATATGGAGTGCGAGTTGAGGTTGCCGGTGCTAATAAAGTTCAGATCGCTGCGCAACGCAACATTGACCAATACATCGTTAGCGCTCTGGGTCAGCGTGACCGTTCCGTAGGGGCCTGCGCCAAACTGGCTAACGGCAGTGTCGTTCAGAGAGTAAGTCGCAGTCTGCGCTGCAGCGAAGCCAGTCAGTCCCAAAGCGACCAATGCAGTCGAAAAAATGCGAAAAAATCTCATACTTACTCCTGAAGAGTTAGGAAGCTGGGGGGGGTGGAAAAATGCCGAACGCTGAACTTGCGGTCGCGATAGTATCCGGACATAAATAGCAGCAATTGCTGCAAGGTTTTTTCGATCTACAGGAACGATCACTCCATGTCGATGCGAAGGTTGTTCCTGACCATGCGTGAGCAATTTGCATAACGGCTAATCCGTCCAAGGGAAGTTAGTCGCCAGTCTCTGAGATGTCCTACGGTTTGCCCATAGAACACAGCTACTCTTCTTGCAGGTAGTTTTGCCCCGCAAGAAATCGCGTTAAGGTAGTAGATAAGTGCCAGTCAGGATTTGCTTAGCTGCAGAGCAATGCAACCATTGAAACGAGTTTCCACTAAGCTGGCGCAGGCACGCCTGCCTTGGCAGTGGACGATTGACACCTTTCCCTTTGATCGTCAAAGCGGTGTGAGCAAGGCGCAAATCCTGAGCCTGGCTGATTTGGAGTTCGTGCGCCGAGTTGACAATCTGGTACTCATTGTGGGACTGGCACCGGCAAGACCGGCATTGCG
>CAIYNH010001003.1 GCA_903927495.1 uncultured beta proteobacterium | reverse complement strand
CGTCTTGGGGTGGTTGTCTCTGATTTGCACGGACTATCAGCCAGACTGATGGTAAAAGTGCTCATCGCCGGTAAAAGTGTGCCCGATGTGCTTAGCCTGGCCAGTAATCGCCTGCGTGCCAGTCGGGAAGAAATCTTTGAGTCCTTGCAGGCCGAAGAGCTGACAGCAGCGCACCGTTTTACGCTAACTCAGAGCATGGATCACATTGAATATCTAGAAACAGAGATTGCCTGCTTTGACGCTGAGTTGTTGGCGCCATCGGCATCAACCACGGTGCTCAGGCTGGCTACCAGACTTGCCCCTTCGGCGGTCGTGCCTGTAACGCCATGAGTGCCGGTGGCAGCATCATCGACGTTGATAACGCTGCTGGTAGTGCTGGATGCTTTGTTTTCAGTAGTGCCTTGTGCATCAAGGTAGAGCGCTAAATTTCCCGAAAATTGCGGTTTATGAACCACACCAACTTTGACTCATTCCGGTGCAGTACCGATGAGAAAAATCTGTACCAGGATGAACTCCAGCGGTCGTGACGATGAATGGTTTATCGGTGCGCATGGGTAATAGTTGCTACCAGCGCGAAAGCGATTCAGTGTGTAGAATTTGGCGTTCCGAATTTCGACGGTAGAGGAATACAAGCATGAAAGCAATCAAAAAATCATCAGTGGCTTCCCGAATACGTGATGCGCTGAGGCGTGATGCTTTTCGAATTGAACCCCTGGAGCCGCGTGTTTTGCTCTCGGCCGATCCGGTTTTTGCCCCCATGATGGTGGTACTGCCACCTGACCACACCGACATCCGAAGCATCACCGAGGCCTATGCGGCGGCGCAGGAGTCGGCCAGCCCGTCGATTTCCGTGCCGATGATGGCGCGCCTCTTGTCCAACCCTGCGGCCAACAGCTCTGCCAAAACTTTCCCGGTCGATGCGGTCTTGTTTGACATGGGTCAGATGGCCTTGCAGTCAGGATTCATGGACACCTCGGTGCGGGTGGCCGCCAATGAAGTGCTGGGCGGCAGTGGCTCGCTCAATATTGATGTGTTCAACACCGGCTATGTCAGCCCGGGCTACTCACCCGGAGTTCAAAACGTCGCCAGCTATACCCAGGATGCTACAGGTACTTTGCTGATTGAGCTCGGGGGCACCAGCGCCGGCACTGGCACTGGCCACTACGACCAGATCAACATCAGCGGCGCGGCAGTGCTCGACGGCACCTTGGCCGTTGACCTGTATGGAGGCTACAAACCCGCGGACGGCCAAACCTTCACCGTCATGACCTACGGCTCTGTCACCGGCAAGTTTGATGTCGGCTCGGGTTTGCTCAAAACCAACGACGGCGTGTTTTTTGAAGTAACCCAAAACGCCACCAGTCTGACCTTGACAGCACACAGCGTTGACCCGTCGCTGGACTACGTACTCAAGGCCCTTGATGCCAACCCGGCCGATGCGCTGGGCCTGGGGCCGGCGCAAACTAACCAGATCGGGCAGTGGCTCAATTTCAACTACTTCCAGGATGTCGCCCCCATCACCTTCAGCAGCAGTCTGAATCTGGACAACACACTCACGGTCGATGGCACCTTCACGCTGGGCTACAACGCCGACAAAAGCCTGACACCAGTCGGTGGCAGCGCCATCAACGCCAATGTCTGGAGCTTGAGCGCAAGCAACCTCAGCGGCTTCATGGGCATCTCAGGCAAGGGCTTGAGCCTTAACGGGCTGAGCATGGACCTGGCCTTTGTGCAGGCCGATGCCGCCAGTTACGGCTGGGTGATGGGTCAAGGCAGCTTGAGCACTGCCAGTGTCAGCGGCATTAGTGGCTTGAGCTTAAGCGGCAGCAACCTGGCGCTGGACTTCAACTGGGGCTATGGCAACTTGGCCAGTGGGGCGGCCAACAATACGCTGCTGAACCTGAGCACAACCTCCATCACCGTGGGCAGCACCACCTTTAAGGCCGATGGATCGGTGGGTGAATACCTATTGGCCTCGGGAACTTTGACTGGCGCGGTGGGCGATGTCTCGCTGAGCGCTACTGTCGGTGTTTCGGTGGCTGGCTCCGATTTGGTAATGGCTGCACAAAATGTCAGTGCCAGCCTGGCCGGCGGCGGCATGACAGTGGGTGTCAGCAACGGCTCCTTTGGCCTGATTACGGGCTCGACTGGTTTTGCCTTCGAGGCCACCGGCAGCCTGGCCATCACTGGGGGTGGTTTTGCCAGCATCAGCGCCGAGGCAGCGCGCGTGGTCATCAACCGCACCGGTGTGCTGCAAACCGGCAAAGTGCTCAGTTTTGCCGGCAATTACAGCTACACCTTTACCGATGTAGCGGCTTCAAGCACCCTGCAAGCAGTCGGTGTGACGGGCCTGCAGGCATCGCTGGGCTCCAACTTGAGCGTGGGGGGCAATTTCGCATTTGAGAAAGATGCCACGGCCAACGCCATGCGCGTGGTCGCCTCAGGTGCGTCGGCCCAGGTGAGCGCGGGCAATTTCAACATAGGTGTGACACAAGCCAATTTGGGCATGTCGGTCACAAGTGCCGGCCGTGTGCTGGAGGCCAGTGGAGCGGTCAGCGCCAATTTGGGCCAGACTGTTGCCTTATCAGCCACCTCGGTAACCCTGCGCCTGAACGAAACCGCAGCAGATGCCAGCAACACCAGCATCTCGGCTGCTGGACAAAGCTACACCTTTGGTGCCGGACTGCTTGCCAATACGCGAGAACTCTCGGTGCTTGGTGCCGAATTGACGGTGGCGGGATTTGTGCAAGCCTCCGGGGCATTGGCGGTACGCTGGGCCGGTCAGCCCGCTACCCTGACACTGGCTGACGGCAGCACCCGCAGCGCCAACCAGATCTGGGTCGGCGGCAGTGGCCTGAATGCGGCAGTCGGTCTGAACCCGGGTCAAAGCGGGTTTGTAGGCTTTCAGGCCAGCGGCCTTGAATTTGTGCTGGGGCTGTTTTCTGACACAGCCAACACAGCCAATCAGTGGAGCAGCCTGAGCGGCACACTGGGCAGTGCCAGCCTGTCGGGCATGGCCGGCATCACCCTGGCAGCCAATGCGCTGGCCCTGACATACAACACGGCCACTGCTGGCCAGCGCGTGGCTGATTTTTCAGGCAGCCATGCCATGGGTATCACGCTGGGCAGCAAAACCCTGAACCTGACCGCTGATGGTGCTGCGGGTGAGCTGCTGCAAGCCAGCGGCAACCTTGAGCTCGATGTATTTGGCTTCTTTGGAGTCAAGGGTAACTTGGCGCTGCAAAAGAGCAGTGAGCAAGTCACGCTGGGAGATGCACAAATTGCAGCTGACGGCAGCATCACCAAGCCGG
>CAIYNH010001002.1 GCA_903927495.1 uncultured beta proteobacterium | reverse complement strand
GAATCCGATGGGTCCGGATCGGAGTTATTTGCTGTCCGGTCTGTCCTTTGCATGCAATATTGCTGGGCTGCATGAAGAGTCAATGGAACATGCTCTGAGATCAATCCACGAGGCACCAAACTGGATTGTTTCGCATCGTACGTATGTTGTATCACTGGTCCAACTTGGAAGAGTAGAAGAAGCAAAGGTTGCTGCTCAGCATATGATGAAGTTGACTCCCTTGTACTCGTTGACGCTAAGTAAAAGACAGATGCCGATGCGAGATCAAGCGTTCAAGGAGCGATATATAAGTGCTTTGCGAATAGCTGGTGTTCCAGAATAGAACACTTCCGCATTCCGATTGTGCTAATAACAAGGTGTAATTTTTTGGAAATTGACAGTATCCACCGTCGTCATGACAGCGAGCATCTGTTCACGAACGAATTCTGACCGACTATGCTTTGGGATGCCGGAAAGTCCATTAGAACTAACGCCAGTTGGTCATCAGCCCTATCGCTTGAGAAGCATAATTTCAGACTTCCTGATCCGCAAGGAATTCCGAATGGCACTGATCGCGTCTTGTAGCTGTGGCTTCCAGCCACAGACGCTGGGGAAAGCGGCAAGATGCCGCTTCCACAAGTGCCACGCCTGATTCCGATTTTTGTCGCATCTGCTTAGCGCGGATCAGGAAGTCTGAATTTGACAAGCTGGCTCCCTGATGTGTGGCTTGTGAGTGAGTGGTTTTATCGGCGTGCTGGCCTCCAATGCTCTCAACACAATTCAACCGAATCACTCTGCCCGATTGTGCTGTGTGCTGAGCGTAATTGGCAATAGATGATTCACTTTCTAAGTCATCCCGGGCGGTGTTACATCAGCTCAAACACCGTGAATATAAACCCATGTCAAATCAAACAAAGCCTTGACAGTAATTGCCTAAGCAACTAATATTCACCCACCATGAACGTTTTACCCCCTTCTACTTCAAGCACAACTCCACCCGCCGGTGAAGCCTGTGCTGCCATCGCGTTTTACAACGCCCTGGGCTACGACCCTGAGGAGAGCGTTGGTTACCTGATGCGCCGGGTGCTGGCCAAGGTCGCGCACGAAGTAGAACGTCAACTCGAAAGCAGTGATTTAACCAACGCTCAGTGGGTACCGTTGTTCAAGCTATCCATCGGCAAAGCCTCGACGGTTGCTGAACTGGCACGCGAATGCCATCTGGACGCGGGCGCCATGACCCGTTTACTGGATCGACTCGAGGTCAAGAGCCTATGCCGGCGGGTTCGTTCAGTGGCGGATAGACGCGTCGTCAACATCGAATTGACCGAGGCCGGACGGGTGGCAGCAGCGCGCATACCAGCCGTCCTCAGTCAAGTACAAAACGCCCATTTAGCGGGTTTTTCAACAGAGGAATTCGTTACTTTGAAGAGTTACCTGCGACGCATTCTTGGCAATGCCCAGAATCTCGAGGCGCAGCCATCAGGCTCTGCCGATGCGTATGAAATATGAGCCTGATTCAGGCTCATGTATATCCATGAAACCAGCCCGTAACACCCGCCCAACAAGCATTAACTGCTTCAGTTTCAGTAGCATGGAATAACCCAGCGATGACCCTTCTACCGTCCCATCCTCACGTTACCACGATCCGTTGTCTGGTGCCAGCGCTGCTGGCGCTGGCTCTCTCTGCCTGCGCCAATATACCCGATACCCCCGGCAGCGCCAACTTGCGCACGGCTCAATCGCTCGGCCTCTCCGAGGCACCCAGCAGCGCACAGCCCTCCTCCCAGTGGTGGACCGAATTTGGCGACCCGCAACTCACCCAGTTGATCGGACAAGCTCTGGCCAGCAACCCCAGCCTCAAAATCACCCAAGCCAGACTGGCTCGGGCGCAAACCGGTGTCAGCGCCACCGATGCCTCCAGTGGCCCCCAAATCAGCGCCGGCCTGGATGCCACCCGGCAAAAATTCACCGCCACAGGCATGATTCCGCCCCCGCTGGCGGGCTCCATCCGGGAAACCGGCACCGCGCAACTCGCCGGCAGTTGGGAGTTGGACTTTTTTGGCAAAAATCATGCCGCCCTTGAAGCCGCTTTGGGACAGGTTCGCGCAGCCCAGGCCGATGCCGATGCCGCCCGCACCCTGCTGGCCAGCAGCGTCGCGCGCAGCTACTTTCAGTTGGCACGCCTGTATGCTCAATTAGCTTTATCGCAACGCCAGTTGACGCAGCGCACGCAAATGCTGGCACTGGTAAAAAAACGGCTCGATGCCGGACTCGACACCCAACTTGAACTGCGTCAAAGCCAGGGAAACCTCCCTGACGCACGTCTGCAAATCGAAGTATTACAAGAACAAATTGCCATCAATCGGCATGCCCTGGCCGCCCTCATAGGTGGTCAGAATAAGCCTCTAGAGCTTACAGAGCCTGCACAAGAAGCTATTAAACAAATAGCAATAAATTCCAGCATCTCGGCCGATTTATTGGGGCGACGCGCTGACATCGCTGCGGCACGCTGGCGTGTGGAAGCTTACAGCCAGGAAGTCGCTGGTGCCAAAAGCCAGTTTTATCCCAACATCAATCTGGTGGCCTTTGCCGGTTTCTCCAGCATTGGCCTGGATCGTCTGACGGATGCTGGCAGCGAACAATGGGGCGTGGGCCCGGCTTTGCGACTGCCGCTTTTTGATGGCGGTCGCCTGCGTGCCAATTTGCTTGGGAAAACAGCCGAATTGGACGCTGCAATTGAAAGCTACAACGCCACCCTGATCGAAGCCATTCGCGATGTAGCCGATCAGTTGGCATCCACCAAGGCGATTGCACAACAGCAACTTGAGCAGCGTGCAGCTCAAGAGGCGGCTGAGCGCTCTTACGACATTGCCCGCCAGCGTTATCTGGCTGGCTTGACCCCGCTGCTGACTGTTCTGGCCACCGAGACAGCTGTGCTGAACCAGCGCCGCCAGGGTGTCGACCTGGCCGCTCGCGCATTGGAGACCCAGGTTTTGTTAGTGCGCGCATTGGGCGGCGGCTACCTAGCCAAGTTGCCCGGTGCCACCGCACTTAAGTAAATCACACCCCATTTTTCATCTGATAGCACCATGACCGCAACGCAAACCCAAGCCAAAACAACACCCGCAACCGGCAACCCGGCCCGAAAAAAAGCACTGAGCGCTATTGCCAGCGTCATGATCGCGTCCGGGCTTGGCTGGGCTGCTTACGAATGGCTGATCGGCAGCCATTTTGAGTCCACCGACAACGCCTATGTGCAGGGTAACGTGATCCAGATCACACCGCACATGGGTGGCACGGTTACCGCCATCCTGGCCGACGACACCGATTTTGTGAAAGCCGGCCAGCCACTGGTCAGGCTCGACCCAGCTGATGCCAAACTGGCGCTGGACCAGGCCCGCGCCAATCTGGCCCAAACCGTACGCCAAGTCCGCACGCTGTACGCCAACAACGCCAGCCTGACAACCCAAATCGCACTTCGTGAAACCGATGTAACAAGGGCCAAAGCCGATATCAGCCGCGCCACCGACGACCTGAACCGCCGCCAATCTTTGGTGGGCGACGGCGCTGTATCCAAGGAAGAGCTCAACCACAGCCAAACCCAGCTCAGCAACGCCAACAGTGCACTGGTTGCAGCCCAGGCAGGTGTGGCTGCTGCCAAACAGCAGCTTGCCAGCAACCAGGCCATGACCGACGGCATCAGCATTGAGCAGCACCCCAGCGTGCAAGCCGCTGCCGCCAAACTGCGCGAGGCCTGGCTCACCAAGGAGCGGGCCACATTGCCAGCTCCAGTCGATGGTTTTGTGGCCCGGCGCAGCGTGCAATTGGGGCAACGCGTGGCTGCGGGCACGCCCTTGATGTCGATCATTCCGCTGAACCAACTGTGGGTCGATGCCAACTTCAAGGAAGTGCAATTGCGCCATATCCGAATTGGTCAGCCGGTGAAATTGACGGCTGACCTGTACGGCAAAAAGCTCGAATACCAAGGAATAGTGAGCGGCGTGGGCATGGGCACAGGTGCTGCGTTTGCTCTGCTGCCGGCGCAAAACGCCACCGGCAATTGGATCAAGGTGGTGCAGCGGGTGCCGGTGCGGGTCGCGCTTGATGTCGCCCAACTCGCCAAAAATCCCCTGCGCGTTGGTTTGTCGATGGAGGCCACGGTCGATGTCAGCCAACAAGACGGCAAAATGCTGGCCGATGCGCCCCGCGCACAGGCCCTGGTGCAAACCACTGTCTATGAATCTTCGAGTGATGGTGCTGCACAAGAAGTGCAAAAAATCGTTGCCGCCAATCTCGGCCATCCTTGACATGTTGCCCACGCAATCAAGCAGTTTGCATGGCTAATCCAGCCCCCATACATTACCCTCCGCTGGAGGGCTCGGCGCGCTTGTGGGGCACCATTGCCCTGTCGCTCGCAACTTTCATGAACGTGCTCGACTCGTCGATTGCCAACGTGTCACTACCCGCCATCGCTGGCGACTTGGGCGTGAGCACCAATCAGGGCACTTGGGTCATCACCAGCTTTGGCGTTGCCAACGCAATTTCACTGCCGCTGACAGGCTGGCTGTCGCAGCGCTTCGGTCAGGTGCGCCTGTTTGTTGCCAGCGTGTTGTTATTTGTACTCAGTTCATGGCTTTGCGGGCTCGCCCCCAACATGACCACACTGATTGTCTTTCGCGCCATGCAAGGCTTTGTGGCCGGGCCCATGATTCCGCTTTCGCAAGGTTTGCTGCTTGCCAGTTACCCGCCGGCATTGGCCGGATTGGCCATGGGCTTGTGGGCCATTACCACGCTGGTCGCACCGGTGGTGGGGCCGCTGCTGGGCGGCTGGATCACGGACAGCATCAGTTGGTCGTGGATTTTTTACATCAACATCCCGTTCGGCCTGCTGTCGGCCTTCATGGTCTGGTCGATCTTCCACAAGCGCGAAAGCGTCACCCACAAGCTGCCGATTGACTCGGTGGGGCTGGGGCTGCTGGTGGTTTGGGTTGGTGCCTTGCAGATCATGCTTGACAAGGGCAAAGAGCTCGACTGGTTTGCATCCCCTCTGGTGTTGGGTTTGGGCATCGTGGCACTGGTCGGTTGTGCGTTTTTCCTGGCCTGGGAGTTGACGGAAAAGCACCCGGTGGTTGACTTGCGGCTGTTCCAACAACGCAACTTCTGGTCTGGCACGCTGGCCATTGCGGTCGGCTACGGTTTATTTTTTGGCAACGTTGTGTTGCTACCTCTGTGGTTACAGCAATTCATGGGCTACCCATCGATCGATGCCGGCATGTTGCTGGCACCGGTAGGCTTGCTGGCCATCATTCTGTCGCCCATCGTGGGTAAAAATGTGCATAAGCGCGATCCGCGAGCGATGGCCAGTTTTGCCTTTGTGGTGTTTGCCGTGGTGCTGTTGATGCGCTCGCACTTCAATACCCAGGCCGACTTTGGCACCATGATGCTGCCGACCATCGTACAGGGCATCGCCATGGCGTTTTTCTTTATTCCCTTGTCGGTTATCCTGCTCTCGGGGATTGCACCCGACAAAATTCCGGCGGCCTCGGGCTTGTCGAGTTTTGTGCGGATCGTGGCAGGCTCATTTGGCACCTCAATCGCGACCACCGTTTGGCAAGACCGCGCCGCACTGCACCATGCACAATTGGCCGAATCGATCAACCAAGGCAATGTCACCGCCACTCAGCTGCTGGCTGGCATGAACAACGCCGGGCTCACTCCCGAACAAGCGTTGGCGCAAATCAACCGATTGGTCGACCAACAAGCCTACATGCTGGCGATTTGTGACGTGTTTTTTGCCTCGGCGCTGATTTTCTTGCTACTAATACCAGTGGTTTGGTTGTCGCATCCCAGGAAACCGGGTGGCGCACCAGCCCAGAGCGGCAAGCCTGGTGGTGATATTGATGCGGCAGCCGCAGCGCATTGATGTCAAAGTACAAACTCATTGCGTGTTCCAACTATTTGAGTCTAGGCTTCGAGCCACGATCATTGCTTCTGGATGACAAGGCAAGACCATTGCGACACGAATGCTGTAGAAATCAAATCAGTCCATGAACAGCTCTGAACTCACCTCTCTTCTGGTACTGTGCACGGTCACCAGCTTTACGCCTGGCCCAAACACCACCTTGTCAACCGCACTGGCGGCCAACCTTGGCATGCGACGTGCGCTGCGCTTTGTGATCTCGGTGCCAGTCGGTTGGGGTCTGCTGTTTGTTTTATGTGCCGGGGGCGTGGGTGCCATCGTGATGGCCATGCCGGCGTTGCGTCTGGGGATTCAGGCGCTGGGGGTGACCTACCTGTTGTGGCTGGCGAGCAAGCTGTTTAGGGCTGACACCCTGACTCAGGCCAATGCAGCACAGCTTGAGGTGACGTTCTGGCAAGGGGTGATGCTGCAATTTCTCAACATCAAGGCCTGGATGTTGGCTCTGACCGTGGTCGGTGGCTGGCTGGCCGGGCACCAGGATGCCTACGACCGCTTTACCATCATCCTGCCGCTGATGCTGATATTTGGTCTGTGCAGTAACCTGACCTACGCGATGGTGGGCTCCCTGCTGCGCCAATGGCTGGCCGACCCCGAGCATGGCGGGCGGCGTTTGCGCTGGTTCAACCGCAGCATGGCGGTGGTATTGGTCGCAACCGCCGGCTGGATGGCGAGTTTGCAACAATGAAAACCCTCGGCCTGCTCGGCGGCATGAGTTGGGAATCCACGGTGCCTTATTACTGTGCTATCAATGAGGTGGTCAGAGAGCGTTTGGGGGGGCTGCACTCGGCGAAAATTATTTTGTTGAGCGTGGACTTTGCAGAGATTGAGCATCTGCAAGCCTCAGGTCAATGGCCTGCTGCGGGTGCGCTGCTGGCCGATGCGGCCCGAAAGCTGGCATGCGCCGGTGCCCACGCGCTGGTGCTATGCACCAACACCATGCACAAAGTGGCCGACACGATTCAAGCCGCAGTGGACATTCCGCTGCTGCACATTGCCGATCCCACCGCCCTAGCGATCAGGCAGGCTGGCTACACCAAGGTCGGCTTGCTCGGTACCCGTTTCACCATGGAACAAGACTTTTACCGCAGCCGCCTGCAGCTTCAGCATGACCTGACGGTACTGACACCCAACCTAACCGAGCGCGACCTGGTACACAGGGTGATTTACGAGGAGTTGTGCCTGGGCCGGGTCTTGCCCACCTCCCGCGATGCCTATTTGCGGATCATCGCCAGCTTGGGCCAGCAGGGCGCTCAGGCCATCATCCTGGGTTGCACCGAAATTTCGCTGCTGATACAGGCACGCGACTGCACCCTGCCCCTGTTTGACACCACGTCGCTGCACGCACGCAGCGCCGCCTTGTGGGCGCTGGCCCCATGATCCTAGATTCCTTATATGGACGCGCCCGAGTGGGCCACTGGTGGCGCGTCTGGGTAAGCGCGACGACGCAGCGGGCTCCTGCCCGCAAGGAGAAGCAACGACCACAGGCACGTTGCCAGTGGCTCAATCGGGTGCATAGCGCCATCACCCAATGGGTGAACTTTAAAAAAGCCGAAAAAGTCAATTTTCATGAGCACTTACAGTTAAAAACAAGCGGTCAACTGAGGAATCTAG
>CAIYNH010001001.1 GCA_903927495.1 uncultured beta proteobacterium | reverse complement strand
TGGCTAGAAATGATCCGCGACCACATCGCCGCCAACCTGGGCATAGTCCCCGACGACTTTGAATATTCCCCCTTCGCGCAGGAGGGCGGCATCGGCAAGGTGTACCAGTTGTTCGGCGCGGAATTGCCCAAGGTGCTTGAAGCGATGAATCGGGAGTTGGCGGCGTGAGTAGCAGTTGGCAGCAGGTCGTTATCAGCGATGTCGCGGAACTGGTGCGCGGCGTAACCTATGCAAAAGAGAATTCCCGCGACACGCCGGCGAAAGGCTTTTCGCCAGTGCTGCGGGCCACCAATATTCAGGATTCACGCCTAGTTCTTGAATCTGATCTCGTCTACGTTCCATCTGACAATGTTTCACCAACACAGCGCCTTCGTGCCGGCGATATCGTTATGGCTACGTCGAGTGGCAGCAAACACCTGGTTGGCAAATCGGCATTGATGCGCACCGACTGGGTCGGCTCATTTGGTGCGTTCTGTGCCGCATTGCGCGCCAAGCCCAACATCGATCCGCGCTACCTGTCGGCCTTTCTGCAGTCACCGGCATATTGGAAGCAGGTCACAAAGAAGGCACTTGGCGTGAACATCAACAATTTGCGGCGTGGCGATATCGAAACGCTGGCATTGCCGTTGCCGGAGTTGAATGAGCAGCGCGAAATCGTCGCCGAAATCGAAAAGCAGTTCTCCCGCCTCGACGAAGCTGTCGCCAACCTCCAGCGCGTCAAGGCCAACCTCAAACGCTATGCGGATAGCGTCTATGCGGAAGTCTTTGGCAATGATCCAGAGCGCACGCTTGGCGATTTGATTGAGGAGGGACCGCAGAACGGTCTATATCTTCCGAAGGAAATGTACGGCGAGGGAGTACCGATTCTTCGGATCGACGACTATCAAACAGCATGGATTCGTCCCCTAAGTGAATTGCGTCGTGTGAATGCCACGCCAGATCAAACCAGCACCTGGGCGCTGTGCGAGAACGATCTGGTTATCAACCGCGTTAACAGCATGACCCATTTGGGTAAGTGCGCGCTCATTCCGGCAGCATTGACGGGCATCGTGTTTGAATCAAACATGATGCGCATGCGACTCAAAGCAAATGTGTCACCCAAGTTCGTGGAACACTATCTTGCTTCCCGTCTTGGCAAGAGGCGCCTCACTCAAAACGCCAAGTGGGCAGTGAACCAGGCAAGTATCAATCAAAAAGACGTTCGCGCAACGCCACTCTTTCTCCCCGATCTGGTCACTCAACGTGAAATCGTTGCCGAAATCGACCGCCGCCTATCAATTGCCAAAGGCGTTGAGGTTGAAGTCAACGCCAACCTAAAGCGTGCACGGGCCCTGCGGCAGGCGACTTTGCAGAGGGCGTTCCGACATGATCAAGCTTGAATTCAATGGGAAACCGTTTAACCCACAGACGTTTGAAGAGGAAATGCTTCGATCAGCCATGGAGGTGGTCGCGAACGAAATGCATGAACGCGTCAGCGCTATTCGAAACCCGACTACTGGTGAATTTCCAACGGTGGTGGTTAGTGGCAGTTCGCTTGAGGATATGTCGATGCGTATTGAAGGGTCAACTGAATTGCTTCGAATCGTGAACGAAAGGCTGGGCGTGACGGCGCTGGGCGAGCGTGATGACGTAACACCAGGAGCAGTGATAGTACCGAAGGTGTTTCTGAGCTGGGGCTGGGAGGACCGCGCACTTGCCGAGCCGATTGCGACCGCGCTCATTGGCAAAGGGATCGATACCTGGTGGTCTGAATGGTGCATCAATGCTGGTGATAGCCTGCGTCGGAAAATCGATGAAGGTCTGAGCGATTGCACGCATTTCATCGTATTGCTGACGCCGCAGTCAATTGGCAAGCCTTGGGTGAACCAGGAAATCGATGCTGGTTTCAGTTTGATGCTTGGCCAGAAGAAAATAAAGTTCATTGGCCTGAGGCATGGATTGCCCGTGGAAGAACTGCCGCCCCTAATGCGCGGATTGTTGTCGCCAGAGGTCAGTGGCCCCGAGCATGACCTGACTCACTTGATCAATGAAATTCATGGCGTTTCCAAAAAGCCGCCACTTGGTCCACCACCACTTGTTGTACAAATTGCGCAGGAAAGCTCAACCGGCTATTCAGCAGCGGCGACAGCCATTCTTAAGTTGTTCTCAGACACTGCGAGCGATGCGTTTTACGGTGATCCGACGTTCACCGAAGACGAACTGGCTGAAAAGCTTCAATTGGCACGGGACGACGTTACAGATGCTTTGCACGAAGTCAGAAATTTTGTGAAAGTGACGTTCA
>CAIYNH010001000.1 GCA_903927495.1 uncultured beta proteobacterium | reverse complement strand
TCTTTGACATGCTGCTGCACACAGCTCACGACCCAGCGCAAGACGTGACGTCGCTGCTGCAGCAGGTGCGCCAGGAAGTGGCGGTGTTGCAGCCCCCCACCTGGACCCGCACCGCGCACACTTTCAGCCATATATTTGCCGGTGGTTATGCGGCAGGCTATTACAGCTACAAGTGGGCCGAAGTTCTCAGTAGCGATGCCTATGCGGCTTTTGAAGAAAGCATGGGTGAAGACGCTTTACCCAACGTGCAAACCGGCAGAAAATTCCGTCAGGCCATCCTGGAAACCGGAGGCAGTCGCCCAGCCATTGAATCGTTCAAGGCATTTCGTGGGCGTGAACCGACGCTGGACGCGCTACTGCGGCATCAGGGCATGACCCAGAACGTCTGAAGGAGACTTACCCATGTCACCCAGAATTCCCCGAAAATTCGACTCCTATTGGCCTTCAAAGTGCGCCCTGGGTTCGGTTTCTGGGATGACTTGGGTCGCTATCGCTGTGTTGCTCGCCACACCCGTGCTAGCCCAAACGGTGTACCGCGTTGTCGGCCCAGACGGTACCGTTACGTTTGCCGACAAGCCACCGGCGACCGCTGCCAAAGTGACGGCTGTCGATGGCATCATCAGCAGCACCAAACCGGCCGCTGTGGCGTTGCCATTCGAGTTGCGTCAGGTGGTTGGCAAATATCCGGTCACGCTTTACAGCTCTGCCAATTGTGCACCGTGCGATGCTGGCCGGGCTCTTTTGAGCAGCCGTGGCGTGCCATTTATTGAAAAAACCGTCAGCAGCAATGAGGATGCCGATGCCTTGCAAGCCCTCAGCGGAGCCAACTCATTGCCATTTTTAACTATTGGTGCTCAACAGATCAGAGGTTTTTCAATTTTTGAGTGGAAGCAGTACCTCGACGCTGCTGCCTATCCGCCGAACTCGGTACTGCCTGCTGGCTACCACAGACTTGCCGCAACGCCCTTGGTCGAAACGCCTAAACCCGAGTCCGCCAAGCCAGCAGTTCCTGCATCAGCAGCTGCATCGGCGAGCTTCCCGCTAATTCCGCCCGCCGCAGCAGTGCACACCGAAGCCAACCCGGCAGGTATTCAGTTCTGACTGCTGTGCGGCTTTAGGGCCTGCACATGAATAAGGTTGGCATTAGGCCGATAGATTTGGCATGCCAAGCTAAGCTAAGCTGGCAGCGCAATCTGGTGGTCAAGGCTGAACTGGTAGTCCATGAAAATATGCTCTGCGCTGAGCGTCTGGTAACTGCCATCGGCGTTTCGTAGAGTCGTGTCTTTCAGGCGGTAGGTGTAGTGGCCGCAGGTCCAAAGCTTGAAATTACGCATTTGCGTGCACAGACAGGTTTTGTCCTTGACCGAGATATTCTTGCCGTCCGGGTGCAGCGCAAGTTCGCGGTTGTAGGCCGTGATGTAGGCGCAATTACCCGAACCATCCAGCAAATAGCCGTAAGACTCACAGCCAGGACGAATGCCGTCACCAATCGCGGGTGAGCCTTTGAGCATGCGCATGGGGTAGCCAGTGGGTGAAATGGTGTTGACTTCGATGTCCGCTTCGCTGGCGCGAAAGTAATCCTGTTTGACATGGGTCGGCAGCCCGCACTCGTTCGCCACCGTAAATCGGGTCGCAACCTGCACTGCAGCAGAACCGGATTCAAGGAACGAGACGGCATCGCTACCGGTAAAAATACCGCCTGCAGCAATCACCGGAATAGCGAGTTGCTCGGCTTGTACGTAAGCTACTACCTCCGCCACAATGGTCGCCAGATCGTACTGAGCCCAGTCCATGCCGAAGCCCAAATGGCCACCCGCCAGTGGACCTTCAACCACCACAAAATCGGGAAAACGGTTAAGTCGCGCATTTTTGCGCAGAAACAATTGCAAGGCCCGCACACTGGAGACGATGATGCCCAGTTTGGCATCGCGAAAACGGGGGTGCTCAGCTATCAGGCCAAACGAACCCAGATGCAAGCCCGCACTCAAGGTGATGCCATCCACGCCTGCGTCAAGAGCCGAGGCCATGCGCACCTGCAGCGTTTCACGTGGGCCATTCATGGTCAGTTTTTCCATGCAGTTGACAAAAATAAGGCCATCGCCCTTTTTTGCCTCCATGGTGGAACCCACATGTCGACGGGTGGCCTCGGCCAGCACGTTGAGATCAAATTTGACGGCAGACTTGTCGGCATTGTCGATGTTGTACTTGTACTGACGGGTTTTGTCTTTGACAAAAGTGGTGTCAAAGCGCCGATCCGAGACATCATTGACCATGGCATCCGAAATATGTCCAATGCCGCCCAGGCGTGCCGCCTCCAGCGCCAACTCAGCCGTTGAGATGTCAACCCCCATACCACCCACCATGATCGGCACGTATTCCTTGTTACCGAACTTCAGGCGAAAATCATCCACGCGTTTCATGAAAATCCTTAAGCGATCTGACCGCTTCGAGAGGCCCAAGGGCCTAAGCCAAAAGGATGTCAGGAGGCAGAATATGGCAAGATAATGTATCTTCCGTGAGCTTCAATTCTAACCGCCCCTCCCCTTCGCAACAGCCGCCAAAGGCTTATCCATACGACTGCCAAGTCCATGAAAGCGCTATCAAATATGACTAATGAGTGAGAAGCGCCAAACTCAAATGCAGTCTGCTTTAATTACAGAAACAACCAACTGATTTTCCATGACCCGTACCACTGCAAAACCACTTCAACCACTCAAAGGCGTGCGTATTCTCAGCCTGAGCCTTAATCTGCCTGGCCCCGCCGCACTCTGGCGCCTCAAACGCATGGGTGCAAACTGCCTCAAGGTCGAGCCCCCGGCCCCGGCCAATGCGCCACCCGGCAGCTCCGGCGACCCGATGAGCCAGTACAGCCGACCCGCCTATGACGCGCTGCACGCTGGCATCCGCATCAAGTGTGCTGATCTGAAGACTGACAAAGGGCAAAAAACACTGCACCTAGAGCTGCTCAAAACTGAGGTGCTTATCACCTCGTTTCGCCCGAGTGCACTGACAAAACTGGGCTTGAACTGGCAGGCTCTGCACCAACGTTATCCCAAGTTGTCACTGGTAAGCATCGTCGGGTCACCGGCTGCGCGCGCTGAAGAGCCGGGCCACGACTTGACCTACATGGCTGAAAACGACCTTCTGAGTGGACTGATCATGCCTGCAACGCTCTATGCCGACATGGGCGGTGCCTTGATGGCTACCGAGGCCGTGTTGCAAACCCTTTTACATCAGCGCCAAACCGGACAGGGCTGTTTTATGGAAGTCGCCCTGTCCGATGCATCTGCCCATCTGGCCCTGCCACGCGCCTGGGGTTTGACCCTGCCCGGCACACTGATTGGTGGGGGTCATGCCGGTTATCAGGTGTATCCATGCAAGGACGGTCGCGTGGCCGTGGCCGCACTTGAGCCACACTTTGCCAAATCCTTGTGCGCTGTGACTGGTCTGGCGTGGAACACCCCCGCCATGATGATGACAGCTTCAACCCACCAGTATTTCAAACAATTTTTTGCAAACCACACCCGCAAAGAATTAGAAAAATTAGCACAAGAGCACGATATACCACTCTATACGCTCCCAACTTGATAGCTACAATCGCCCGTCAGTTATGCGATTGAAGCACTTTTCATATAATTTTTTGAATTGCGCAAGGTAGCCTGCGCGTACGCATGTGCCGGGTCTAGCTGGCTCCACGACGAGAGATCGATTCGTCCAACCCTTTAAGCCGTCAACAGTACCGCCGCACGCGCTTCAATGGCTTGACCAGCGCCAACAGGGCCCATTTTTTCTGCCGTTTTTGCTTTGACGTTGACCTGTTCGGCGGTTATGCCCAGGGTTTGCGCCAACTTGGCGCGAATTGCTGGCATGTAGGGTATCAGTCGAGGTGCCTGTGCGATCACGGTGCTGTCAACGTTGCTGATTTGAAAGCCTTTCTCGCGCACACGGCGGGCTGCCTCAGTTAGCAGTAGGCTCGAATCGGCCCCCTTGAAATTGGCATCGGTATCAGGAAAATGAGTGCCAATATCGCCCAGGGCCGCCGCACCGAGCAGCGCATCGGTGATGGCATGCAACAGCACATCCGCATCGGAGTGACCCAGCAGGCCCAGATGATAGGGCACCTCAACGCCACCCAGCATCAGTTTGCGCCCAGCCACCAGCGCGTGAATATCCCAGCCTTCGCCGATCCTGAAAATCATGTTGTCAGAGCTGAACGACTCGTCAGCAGCGCTTGTGCCATGGAGAAGTCTTGCGGATAAGTGACCTTGAAATTTTCCGCGCTGCCAGGCACCAACTTCGGGCTTAAACCCATGGCTTCTATCGCACTCGATTCATCCGTGACGGTGTCACCTGCAAGTTGCAAGGCATCAATCAGGCTGCCAATGCGAAACATTTGTGGTGTTTGAGCCAGCCACTTGTCATGCCGCACCAAAGTGCTGGCCACCCGGCCGTTGACTTCCTGCTTGAGCGTATCAGGCAAAGGCAACGCCAGCAATCCACCCACTTCATCGGGCAGACAGGCATCCAGCAACTGGTTGATCTGATCGGCGCGAATCAGGCAGCGTGCGGCATCATGCACCAACACCCAATCGTGTGCAGCTGCACCGTAATCTATCAACCAAATCAAACCATTAAAAACGCTTGTAGCCCTTGTTGATCCACCACAGTTAGCTACCATAAACGTAGCATTTTGTAAATGTTGATCGGCAAAAAACGCATCCTCCGCAGACACCACCACCACAGTCTGATCAATCCGGCGCACCGCCGAAAATGCCGCCAGCGTGTGCATCACCATGGGTTTGCCAACCAGCGACTGGTACTGTTTGGGACCGGCCGCGCCGGCTCTTGAACCTGTTCCGGCACAGGGAATGAGCGCCCAGCATCGTGGCGCTTGTGAAACTTCAGGGGATTTGTTGGGCATAGCTGATTGAGTGTTGTCAACATTCTAGAATCCAACCCGTATTAAATGACAAACACCCCGCCAGCGGGTCGATTTAAACTGATGTAGACACACTCCACCTACTCCGGAGCGCTTTGATTTAAGGTAAAGCTGTTTCGGTGTCATGTGGGTGCTTAACAATTCGAGCGGTTTGGCAAACAGCAAACGCCAGCCCGAATATATTTGGCCCAAATTGAAGCCGACAAGGTCAAGGCCAGCTTTAGCCGCATCAGTTTGAATCACCGCAACGCCTGGGGTGGATCTCATTTTTGGCTTATTTACACACCTGGCAACTGCTCAGCACAGCCGCCCACCCTGCATGGATTTACCCAAACTCAACCCTGGCAAGCGCTACACCCTGCCACGGCCCGTCGGCTCTGCCGATGCCTTGCTACTGGCCCAGCTAGCGCTGCGTGACAAAGCAGCCGCAAAGGTCACCGCTATCGTGACTGCCAGCGCGCCAGATGCCCAGCGCCTGATTGATGAAATGGCATTTTTTGCGCCAAACTTGCGCTGCGTGCTATTTCCCGACTGGGAAACGCTGCCCTTTGATACCTTTTCGCCGCACCAGGACCTGATCAGCGAGCGCTTGGCCACACTGTGGCGCATCAGCCAGCACGACAAAGAAACCGGTGCCGACGTGGTCATCGTGCCGGCCACCACAGCGCTGTACCGATTGGCTCCACCGAGCTTTCTGGCAGGCACCACCTTCCACTTCAAAGTCAAACAGCAACTCAACGAAGCCAAACTAAAAGCCCAGTTAACGCTGGCCGGCTACAGCCACGTAACCCAAGTGGTCAGCCCTGGCGAGTACGCAGTGCGTGGTGGTTTGATTGACCTGTTTCCCATGGGCAGCCCGGTACCTTACCGTGTGGACCTATTTGACGACGAAATTGACAGTATTCGGACTTTTGATCCGGACAGCCAGCGC
>CAIYNH010000999.1 GCA_903927495.1 uncultured beta proteobacterium | reverse complement strand
CGTGGAGAAGCTGGGACTTTCGGCTGATGAATGCATTGCCCTGGAAGACTCCGAAAACGGTCTTCGCTCCAGTTTGGCTGCAAGCATTAAAACCTTCATCACGATTAACCACTTCACCCGCAAGCAGAATTTTTCTGGTGCTGCTGCGGTTCTTAACGATTTGAGTGATTTGCCGCACTTTCTGCGTTTGAGCGGCTTGTCACTGCCGGAGTTGAGTCAATGAGAAAAATTGAGGCGGTGGTATTCGACATGGATGGCGTGCTGATCGATTCAGAGGTGTTATGGCGCCAGGTTCGTGAAGAGTTTGCAGCCGACCTCGGCTTGGTCTGGGGCGAAGCCGACCAGGCCTCGACCATGGGTTGCAGTACCACCATGTGGGCAAGCATCATGGTTGAGCGACTGCAACTGCACACCAGACTGGGCATGGATGAGGCTGGGGTGGCCAAAGAAATTATCGGCCGCATGCGAGACAAGTATGCCGCGCACCTGCCCGAGCGTGTAGGCGCTTGCGCGGCTGTGCGCCTGGCCGCATCCCGCTACAAGGTTGCCCTGGCATCGGGGTCACCCAACGAGTTGGCCGAATACGTGCTGCGGGTCACCGGTTTGGATCAGGTATTTCAGGCAACCATGTTCGGTGACGACGTTGCGCACGGCAAACCCGCGCCCGACATCTATTGGCAGGTGCTAACCAAACTGGGTGTCAAGCCAGAGAATGCCGTCGGCGTAGAGGACTCTGGCAATGGCATCAAATCGCTCAAAGCCGCCGGCATGGGGATCATCGCCGCACCCGGCCCCGAGTTTCCGTTAGCACCCGAGCTATTGGCCTTGGCCGACGTGCAGATTCAGGAAATGACCCAATTCAGTTTGGAACTGTTAGAGCAAATAGCCACTGGCGCGGGCTTGGCCCGGCCCTGATTCAATCGCCCTGCGCTAATTCTGCCCGGTTGCGCCCGCCTTCCTTGGCCTGGTACATGGCCGCGTCGGCGCTTTTCAGCAAGCGGTTTTCATCGTCGCCGTGCTCCGGATAGATGGCCACACCGACACTCGATGAAATTTGAATGATGTGCTTGTGAGGGCCGATCTCGAAAGTCTGGGCAAGGGCAAAGACAATTTTGTCTGCAACTCGGATGGCATCCTGCACGGTTCCGATTTCCGACAACATCACCACAAATTCGTCACCACCGAGTCGGCCCACCGTGTCTGACTCGCGCTGCACGCATTCGGACAGGCGTTGCGCCACTGCATTGAGCAGCAAGTCGCCCACATGGTGACCGAGCAGGTCATTGACCGGCTTGAATTTGTCGAGGTCGATGAACATCAGCGCCACCCGCGTTTTATCGCGCCGGGCCTTGGCCAGGGTCTGGTGCAACCGGTCAGAAAACAGCGCGCGGTTCGGTAGCCCGGTGAGCACATCAAAATGGGCCAAGTGATGCAGTCGCTCCTCGGATGCCTTACGGTCTGAAATGTCAGAGAACACGGCGACATGGTGGGTAGCAACACCTTTCTCGTTGAGGACCTGTTTGATAGACAACCACTCAACATAGAGTTGTCCATTTTTGTTGCGGTTTCGAATCTCGCCATGCCAGTAACCAACGCTGTTGAGTTTGTTCCACATTTCGGCATAGAAGGCCGGCGGATGTGTGCCCGAGGCCAGTAGCCTCGGGTTCTTTCCCATCACCTCGGTTACCGAGTAACCGGTGATGCTTGTGAAGGCCGGATTCACCGATATGATTTCGTTGTCAGCATTGGTCACTGTGACACCCTCATCCATGGTGAGGATCACGGTCGAGGCCAATTGCAATGCCTCCTCGCGCTGATGGCGCTGCGTGATGTCTGTATGCGTGCCGATCATGCGCAAGGGCCGGCCATGCGCATCATGTGACACCACCATGCCGCGTGAAAGTATCCACTTCCAACTGCCGTCCTTGCACTGCATGCGCCGCTCGTTGGCATAGACTGGGATCAGGCCAGCAAAATACGCATCCCGGACCGCCTCCACCTGTGCCCGATCATCAGGGTGCACGCGCTCGCTCCACTCATGCTTGTCGGCCATCAGGTCTTGTTCTGAAAAGCCATAAATTTCACGGTAACGCTTTGAAAACACCACTTCACTATTTTGCAGATTGCGGTCCCAGACTCCGTCGCCGGCACCTTCGAGGGCGAATTTCCAGCGTTCTTCACTCAAAACCAACGACTGCTGCGCATTTTTCCGAGCCTGGTTTTGTTGAAAAATCAGATTTTGAGCGGTCTTGACGATCATCGACAAGGCCAGGTAAAGCAAGGACAGAAGCGAGACCACTGAAATAACCATGGTCCACTGGCGTTTGCCAATGTCAGCCAGAACTGCTGTGGAATCACCATAAATCTCGAACACGCCGACGATTTTCCCGTTGCTTGGGTCCAGGCGTGGAACATAGGTTTCGACCAGATCGCGATCCTGAACTTCACCCTCGAATGCGCTGAACTGATCCCGATGCACCAACTCTGAGCTGCTGCGGCCTTGCAAGCCGGCGATGACCCCGGAATTTTTGCTTTTGTCCTCACCAATTTGTGCAAGTTCAGTCGAAAAAACGGTCACTCCCTGCAAGTCATAGACCTTGATTTTGAAGATTGTGGTGCCCTTGAGCAACATCAGCACCTTTTTATGAATGCTTGGTATGGGCACCGCTGTCCGCAACTCTGCGACAGGGCGGCCTGCCATCGCCAGTAGCAGCGGGCCAAAGGCATCATCCCACATCTCATTGGCAATAATCTGGGCATGATTGACGTGCTCGCTCTCATAACCCTGGAGCAACCCGTTGATCGACAATGTGCGAAATACGAAGCCCAGCATCAAGGCAACGACCACGAAAGCAATCAGGCTGGCGGAGTTAAAAAAGCGCAAGAGCTTGAAGTCAGCCCGTTCGCCCAAATTCGGCCTGCCCGAGCCGCCAGCCGCATCGGGTGCGGAACTCCAGGGCTTCCACCATTTGGAGGATTTCATCCTTGCGCCCCAATTGCCGTAACGAAGACATCAAGCCAGGATGTGCTGATCGAGGATATTTTCGTCATGACAGACTCGAAAAAAGTGATGAAAACTCTGAGTGTTCGAAGATTCTAGCCGGGCTGGGTCGTCATGGGGCAGCTTCCCCGACCGTTAATTAATTTGATTTGCTACTTTTAACGTAGCGTCTAATGCTTTGCTGTAGAGCATCAGAGGCTTATATGACTAATATTCTGGGGGAAGTTTGCGGGCTTTGTATCGGCATTTCCCGACTCTCGACCTGGCAACATGAGCCGCCCCATCGCAGCGGCAAATGCGTGGTGTTTTTCACTTCCTCCATCACCGCGTAGGTGCGCGTTTCGCGCACGCCGGGCAATTGCCACAGCACACTACCGGCAAATTCGCGGTAGGCGTTCATGTCAAGCATGCGGGTTTTCAGCAGGTAGTCAAAGCCGCCCGCCACCATGTGGCACTCCATGATTTCTGAACGCACCTGCACG
>CAIYNH010000998.1 GCA_903927495.1 uncultured beta proteobacterium | reverse complement strand
GTTACCGCATCGGCAAAGCCGCTGAGGACCTCAGAGCCGTCGGCACTCCTGGCATAAACGCGAGCGAAAGCCGAATTGGGCACCGTCACCGTCACGGCACTGCCGATTTTGCTGACTCTGACACTGTCAATATAGGCCTTCACTGAAGCATTGCCACCCGCAGTGTCGGCAATTTCCATGGCTGCTGAGTAGCTTTGCCCGGTTCCGACATTAAAAGTTCCACCATCGGTAAGTGTGAATTGAACCGATGCAGTGCTGGCCATGGGCCAGCTGACGGTAATACCCTTGGCCTGGTTCTGGAAATCTGCCATGGTGTAGCTGGTGGGAGCAACGCCATTATTGAAACCAAGCGTGTTACCCAAAGTCAGGAAGTTGGTCGGTGACGGCGGCACAGTGGTGGTGGTGGTGGTGGCCGTGGTGGTGGTGGTAGCCGCTGCCGTGCTTGATGTCGGTGCAGTGGAGCTGGTTGATGTCGTTGCAGTGGTACTTGTTGTTGTGGTGGTGGTCGCGGGAGCGTTGCTTATAGATGTCGAGACGACGGTCGGCAAGTTCTCTACGGCTTTCGTGATGGCATCACTTAGTGACGTTGAGTTAGCCGCGATGATGCTTTTCAGCGTTGAACCCGCTGGCGCGGCCTTGAGGGTGGTGGTGATGGCATCCGAAATACTGGTGTCACTTTGTACTTTTGTCGTGGTAACTGTTATGGCCGCTACGGTATTTGCAGTATTTGCAAGGTTTTGCAGACTGCCGAGGACTTTGCTACCAACGCCTCCGTCGATCAGTGCCGATACCCCCTCCGGGGTAAGAGCCGCTTTGGCAGTGGCTAAAGCCGGGTCGGATGACGCACCGATGGCGTTGCCAGCATCCAGCATCAGAGCTGGCGCGATGCCATCGATGAGCGCACCGGCTGAAGTCAGCATAGGCGTTGGCGTCGGTTGGCTCATTCGGTCGAATAAGGATGCTCCGATGCTCGATGCAGTTTTGGCATAAATTTGGGTTGTATCTGATTTGCTGTCCATGCGCGCTGCTGCGGCAAATGCAGAAACGCTTTCCTGAATCAGGGCCTGCACAATCAAATTGGCTTTGATCAACGCGCTATTGGTATAGGTGCTGCTGTCGGTGTTTTTTTGTGTTGGATCGAACGTCAGCAGGTCAGCGCTTTTTGCCACCGGCGAGCCCAGGGCCTTGTTGATCAAATCTTGCGCTTCGGCAACGGTCTTATTTTTTTCAACCATCACAGCAGCAACCAAAGTGCTGATGGGTGTCACCACGGTGATGCCGGGAGGTGCTTGCATCATGCCCTGGAATGGCGTAGCAAGCGTCGTCCCATCACCCAGATCATTCCAGCCGCCGGTCACTATGACACCGTCTTTACAGCCCTTTGAAAAAACAAACCGACCCTTGATGTCGGTGTTGCCAGAGTCGTTGGGAATGTCATCGGCTCTGGCTGCTAAGTTTGCACTGCTGAGCTTGCCGCTATGGTCAACATTGCAATAAACATTGGCCCGGTACAAGTAGCCATCTACAGCAATGCCGGAGCTTGCAGACGGTAAGGTGCTCGAGTCGCCACATGCGACCAGCGCAAGAGCCACCGCTACGAAAGGGAGTAGACGGAGTTTGAATTGCATTAAATGCCCCCAAAAAAATTAATCGGGCCCGAAACCTGGCTGGGCTCAGTTGCGTCAGTTTAGTTCACCAAACCTCGGTAAATATTGTTGCGGATCAAACAATTGACAGGCAGACCGGTGTTTTCACCAGTTTTTCTGGATAGTCATAAAGCGCGACGTGGTTCCGGGGTGCCGGATGGCGGTGGATTTGCGGTCATTTTGGCTCTTCCGTCGTCACCCATAGCCAGCTATGCACCATCATTAACAACCAAACTGCCTCGCAACTCAACTCGCCATCTACCCGCGCCCGCCAGATTATCTCGTCTAAAAAGTGATGTAGCCTTCAAGGCCGAGGCCTGTTACAGATTTAGTCGCGCCGGAAAATGAGGCGGGAACATCCACCGTGTAGTTAGTGAATACGCTGCCGTCAGCGTGGCGCAGTGCCAGCGTGTCGAGTGCAACGGTGATTTTGTAAGTGCCTGTGAGTTTGGTGCCGGCGCTCAGGCTGTTGAAAGCACTGTTAATCATGCTGCCAATGGTGAAACTGCTGTCAACACTGCCCGTGGTATCAAGTGTCATCTGCATGTTGGTGTTGCCCGGGCTGCAGTTGGTACTTGATAATTTGCAGATCACTTCTGAACCATCGACCATGGCGTACATGGTCGTGTTGGTCCAGTCCGGCATCGACAGGCTGACACCAGCGCTGCTCTGGGCGACGCTGACCCCACCCAGATACAGTTTGATCATCAGGTTGGCCCCGTTGCTTGCGGTGTCACTGATCGACACCGCGGCGTTGAGTGTCTGCCCTGCTGCAACGCTGAAACTGCCAGCGTCTGCAAGCTTGAACGTGATGGCGGCGGTGTTGTACATCGGCCACTTGGCTGTTAAGCCAGGGGCGCTCTGGAATTGGGCCAGCGTGTAAGCGACGGGTGGTAATAATCCATCGTCGTAGTTGATGGAATCGTCCGCCAGGTACAGGTAGCTGCCCGATGGCGGCGGCGTTGCAGCTGTGATGTTCATCCAGTAACCGTCGGTGGCCGCGAGGCTTGCGGCAAAAGGCAGGTAGCCTTTGGTCACGATATAGTCTGCCAGCACCGTGCCACCCTGCGCCTGCAGCGATGGCACGTAGAGCCTCCATTTCGAGCTTGCCGCGTCCCAGGCCCAGACCGAGTTGATGGCCTTGCTGGCGCGGCCCAGGTCGCTGTTGAGGACTGTATTGAGTTGAGACGGAGTCTTGTTGTCAGCGCTAGCCACCAGATTCCAGCCCAGGGCCAGATCGCCAACACCGAGCAAGGCTGGCATGCTGTTTGGCGCGGTGTCGGACACGACAACCGCCGCGTTGGCATTCACCCAGAAGCCCTCTTTGGTCTCAATGCTGGCCAACACCTCGTAGTCCTTGCTCCGGGCGTAGCTTGCCAGCTCGGCCGATGTCATCGTGGGCGAGTAAAAAGCCCACTTGCTGCTCAGCTTATTCCACTTCCAAGCCGAGGAAATCAGTGGGCTGTTCAGGCGCGTTGCCACATCGATAGCGGTAGCGTCGCTGTTGCCCACCAAATTCCAGCCCAGGCTCAGGTTAATCGGCGTGAACGCGCAAGCCAGCGCTGGAAATAGCAAAACCAATTGAATGGCGTGGCGAATCGGTGAACGCATGGCAACTCCAGTGAATAATTCCAATTTGACAGCAGCTGGGTCAGATAGAACTTGAAAAGAATTCTACCTTGCTACCAATATAGTAGCTGGTAGTGCAATAGGCTCTTATGTTACTGGAACTTTCTAATACTCTTATAGGGCCGGCGACGTGCGATAAAGAAGTTCAGCAAAGGGATAAGCACTTCTGCGCCGGGCTTCGCTGGCACCGGGCACTCTGACGCGGTTGAAGGTATTTCAAACAATTGGTTCAAAGCGCTGTTTGCAGCACAACGGGCGCAAGCGGCAAGCCTGCCGCTATGCTGGTCTGCAGACCGGACACCCGAAACCGGAAGGTCCCGAGAATTTATCCGGCATCGCGAGTGGGTCGTCAACCAGCATGGGTGCCTGCACATCTGCACATCAGCAAAGCAGATTGACTTTCGGGAAGATATATATCAAATAGGCCTGTAGCGCTTACTGTACAAGCACAGACCGCTATCAATATTGTTACCAAGCTTGAGTCAACCCCGGCCCTTTATGTGGCGCTATGGTTTGGCTTTCTTCAGCGCTTCGACATTCTTTGCGCCATCCTTGAAAGGCTGTTTAGCGATAACCAAATCTTTCAGACCTGGGTATTTAGCCTCGGGCAAGATGCCGTTGGTAATCAACCAGGTTTTGCTGCCGTATGGTCGGCCAGCAACAATTTTGGCGGCATCTTCTGCCGAAACACCTGGCAGCGTAGCCAGCTCTTTGGCTGAGGCGCTGTTGATGTCAATCAACTTGGCCTTGACGGTAGTCTTGGGTGCAGGTGTGGCTTTGGGTGTAGGTGCCACTTTGGCGCTGGCTTTGCCCTGACTGGCAGCTTCTTGAGGGGCAGCGGCTTTGGACTCAGCGGCAAACGTCGCCGGGGCCATGAGCAGCATGGCGGCGGTTAACAAAGCGGTGTAGATGTAAGGTGTTTTCATGTGAATTTTTCTGACTGGTTGAAATGGACTGCCGGATTTTTTTCTGGCAAAAAACAACCCGGATACGTTGCCGTATCCGGGTTGTTGATTAGCTTGGGTGTGCAGGGTCTTGGTTAAAGTACCCCGGCAACACCAGATTTAGTGCTTATCAATCACTGGTGAACAGCGGCTGCGTCAACCACCTTACCAGCACCATGGCAAGTCAGGCAAGCCTCGGACTTGGAAAACGCTGTGCTGCGAGCTTCGTAGATCGCGCCGCCGTTGGTCGTCATGTGCGCTTTGGCAGCACTGGTGTCATGGCAGGAGAAGCATGCCGATGAAAGCGGCGAACTCACCAGGGTAGTGCCTTCAGCCGGGCGAGTGTAACCAGTAGCACCAGCGGTACCTGCTGGCACCACAGTTACTCCGTCCACCAAGGTGTAGGTACTGTAGGCCTGGCCCGGTGTCGTATAGCTGAAGCCCAAGCCGTATTTGGTGCCTGCAGTTTGCGCAATGTACGGCGAGATGCTATTGCTAGCTGCAACCGCTGGAGGTACCGCTGTGGTGCCTGTAGCAACTGTTGGCCACAGCATGTTGGGCGCAATTGCCGTGCCCGTTGCACCAAGGTTCACGGTGTTAGGCGCATGGCATTGGTTGCAATCCTTCAACACGCCTGGATAGCCCAGCGTCGAATAGCCCAAGGAAACTTGCCAAGTGTAGCCGACGGTGCGCTTGCTGGCGCCGTGGATGCCGTGGATAAAGGTGTTGGAATTGGACGACCAACCGCCGCTTGTCTGTGTGTTGTTGTGGCAGATGGCGCAAGCCGTAGCGTCATTGCGGGCACCACTGTGAAAGCTTGGCGATGTGCCCAACTGGTCATGGCAAGTTGCGCACTTCGCAGTGTCAACAATCACCCGACGAGCGGTATAACCAGTAGCCACCAACTTCTTCAGCATGGCTGGGCGAGCCTGACCACCTGAAGCCGACACGGTACCAGCGTTAACACCAACCACAACAGGCGTGACACCAGGTAATGATGCGGTTACCTTCGCATTGTTAACCGACACATTCGCATTCACATAGCTTGTGATGCCTGGGCCAGTCTTTTGCGTGAAGGAGCCGATGATCGCGCCTGTCACCATCTTGGCAGCAGCAGGAATCACCAGCGGAGTTGCTGTCACAGCAGTGACGACGCAAGTTGCCGTGGCAGGGGCCACCGGTGCTACACAGCCTGTTCCAGCGACTTGGCCTAGGGTGTCACCCGTCACGACTGCCGTGAAGTAACCATTGGCATCAGGTCCGGTAACGGAACCCGCCTTTGGCGAGCCACTGGCGATCAGCAGATTGGTCAGCGACACACTCTTTTGCACGTTGAAGTCGGCTGGTGCCGTGATGCCGTCTTGTGGTACTGCATAAGCAAAATAGATGCTCGGGCCACTGGTAAAGCCGGGGATTGGCTCGTAGGCAGGATCAACCACTTGCTGGCCACTGGTAGCGTGCGTCACCAGGGGAGCGACAGGCAGTGAGGTCACAGCAACGCCGTCTTTCTTGATCTGGAACACAATGGTGGGCTGACCCGTGGTGGCATCTACCGTGACACTCTTGATGTCATACGCAAAGCTTGCCAGACCAGCTGTTGCAACTGGGTTGTTTGGCGTTGCATAGTTGGTGCGGTGCGCTACGGCGATGTCACTTAATCCACCGGCTTTGTGGCACTCGGCACAGCGGGAGTTGTCTGCCAGAGGACCACCAAGGTGACCGGATTTAGTCGTTCCAACTGCCACTTTGGCTGCGACATCTTTGTCCCGATCGGCCAAAGTAATGCCTGCACCGGTCGTAAAGTTAATGCCGTCATGGCAAGAGCCGCAAGCCAGGGCGCTCGGGGCACTGTTCCAGTTGGCACCTTGCGCCGGGGCAGTCTTGACACCGTTGGCAGCGCCGATGTGGCAAGTTGAGCAATTGGCCGGATCTTGAGGCAGACCAACGGTGTTGAACAGCATGGCACCATTGTTGTTGTTGAAGTTGTAGCCTTGTTTGACCAACTCTTTGCCCATGTGAACCTTGTGGATCATGTTGGGATAGTTACCTACGGCACGTCCGTCAACAATCGCATATGCCGCGCGTTTTTGGGCCGTTGTAAGCGTAGTGGCCGGGGCGACGAAGGTAATGCCATCAGCTGCGACAGCTGAGTCGCCACCATTAAAGGAGTACTTGATCTGATCGGTGTGGCAAGTAACGCAGTAATTGGGGTCTTTGCGACTGCCGTGGGCCAAGACTTTGCCGTCGTGGCAAGCCGCGCAGGTTTCAATTTTGACCACTTCACGGGGGGAGGCAGTAAGCGCAACGCCGTCGGCACGGAAATCAAACCAGGCATTGCCGGTATTGACCATGCTGACCGAAGCCGGGGCAGCTGCTGTTGGTACAGGCGCCAGCGTAACTGGGTCAACCAAATTGGAACCCGTGCCAGGAGCGGCACCACCAATCTGGATGCCAACGCGGTACGTACCAGCTGGATCAAAGCTGACATTGCCCAAATCGGCCTTCTTTGACAAGTTATCAGTGGAATCAATCAGACTGGTAACAATTGTGGCCGTTTGTTTGACATCGCGGTAAAACGTGTAGGTGTAGCTGCCACCACCGTTATCAACCAAAGCGCCCTCGGAATCGGAAGTTGGGTAGGTGCCGCACCATGTGGCACCAGTGGCCGCGTTACAGGAGGATGTACCGGGCGTGGCGGTTTGCTCAGCCTTTGTTGGTGGTCGAACCACCAGCATGCTGACCCAGGTGCTGGGTTCACCAGCGGCGGCTGGTACAAATTTGGCCAAAGTGAAAGCGACATTGGTCAATTTTTTGACGATGGCGGTTGACGCCTGCGAATAACCAGTCAGACCGGTCACAGCTTTACCAGCGGAGTCGGTGACGGTGAAGTTGACCACTGGCGTGCCGGCTCCTGTGGCAGGAATGCTGACACCGGTAATCTTGACCTGTGGAACCAAGGTCTTCCAGGCTGCTGCGGCAGTAGCCGATGCAGGCACCGTATTGGCACCAACGCCGACTGGCGTATTAGCCCCGGTGCTGCCACCACCGCCGCAACCGGCGATAGCGATGGCCATCAAGCTAGCCGCGGCAAACTTGATCCAATGGGGGGAAGGGCGACTCTTACTTGATAGCTCAAAATATCTCACTATGGCCTCCTTAGGCATTAAGGTTTAAATACCAGACTCACTTGGTACACACTCTGCAAGCTCGAAAT
>CAIYNH010000997.1 GCA_903927495.1 uncultured beta proteobacterium | reverse complement strand
TCCCCGTAATCGCCGTAAGGGTAGCGAAGTTCCTGGCGCCCGAAATTGCCAGTGAATTACCAGCACTGATGTTGTAGGTCCCGGTGTCGGTTCCCGGGCCCGTCAAGCCTAAACCGCCAATGCTGATGTTGTTGGAAAGAACATTGACCGTTCCACTGTTATTGAAAGTCGCGCCTTGTACATTGTTGCTGCCACCGCCAGAAAGGTATCCGGTGGTCCAATTCAGTGTGCCGGCATTGTTGAAGACGCTGGTTGAGTCATTACTCCAGATCGGCGTGCTGTTCCCGGAAGTCTCATTGATCACGCCACCCGGCAGGTTGTTCAGCGTTGCAACAAAGCCCTGATTGCTCACGAGCCTGAGCGAGCCCAAGGTGGTCGAGACGGTGCCGCCATCGCTGTGATTGATCGTGCCACTGTTGTCCCAGATCTTGTCCTGCAAGATCGGCGTACCACCGGAAAGGGTGCTGGTCCCCGAAGTGAACATCTTGCCGGAACCGGTTATAACGCTAAAAGAGCCTGAGGTAAGTGGACTGGACCACGTCAGGTTGGTGAGGTTGAGGTCACCCGTGGTATCGAGTACGCCCCCACTGACCGTGATGCGAGGCAGCGTGTAGGCGCTGGCCAAATTGAGTTGGCCCCCCGAAACCACGAGCGATCCGGTGTTGTTCAGGGTCAAACTTGCGCCGGTAAGTGTATTGGTGCCACCGGCAAAATTCAGGCTTGCGCCGTCAGCCACATTGAACGCGCCCGTGCTCGAACCTGAACCTGGCGTGCTGCTCACCCCAATTCCAAGCGAGCCGGAATTGACATTCACGGTTCCTGTATTGTTGAACTGCATTGGAACATCCTGCGCCGTCGCTGTGTTCTTGTTCAAGATGCCGGCGTTGTTGAACACATGATTGACTGTGTTGGCAGTTCCGAACCCAATCGGCTCCGAATTGGAGTTGGTTCCATCCGCGGTCAGCGTACCTGGTGCCTGGTTGTTGAAGGTACCGCTCAGCCCAACCAACTGGACTGCGCCGCCGTAGCCAAAAGTCATGGCCCCGGCGTTTGACCAGACCTTGGCATTTGCGGCCAGGACACCTGTTACCGCCGATGTACCTCCAACAGCCGTAGTCACCGACCCCGCGCCCCCGATCGTGCCACCCGATACATTCACACTGAGCGCATTGATGGTCAATGCAGCCGCGTTGTTCAGGGTTCCGCCGGTGAAATTGAGTGTTGGAATGGTGACGGGATTGGCGCCGTTGAGGCTGAGTGAACCATCCGTAGCCAGTTCCAAAGTATTGGCGGCGAAGGAGCCGGTCAGTGCGGTCGCACCACCGGTGACCTTGAGCGTGCCAGCCCCCGCAGTGATCGTTCCGGTTGACCCGACATAAGTACCCACATTCAGATTGCCACCCGCCAAACTGAGCGTGTTTGCCAAGGTAGCGCTGTTCCCGACACTGCCATTCAGGGTCAGGTTGAGTGCAGCACCGGTGGAACTGATCGGCTGATAGATCGCGATATTGCCAATCGCGTTCAAGGTCAGGGTTGGCGTACCGGTGACCGCCGCCGCGATCGGTGCGTTCACCGTGATATTTCCCTGCTGGGTGCCACTGATTGAAGTATTGGTGCTGACGATGACCGAAGTGCCGCCAGCCAGCGCAGATTCAATGATGCCGGCGCTAACGGTGGATGAATCTGCACCCGCCGTAAACGTCGGCGAAAAATTATCCAAACTCCCGGTCGGCGCCTGGATGGTGACGTCATAGGGATCGAGCAACCAGGTACCACCATGGCCACCGGTTGCGCTGACGTCGGCCCCTCGCGTGACATCAAGGTGGTGACCCGAGGTTTCTACAAAGCCCCCATTGCCACCGTCATGCCCGCCCCGTGCCGAGATGCTGCCGTACGCCCTTGTTGTGTCATCGGCCCAGACGATCACCTTGCCACCATCACCGTTGATCGTGGCATCGGCCTTGATCGATACCTGCGAACCGAAGTAAGTGATCTCGGCGTTTTGAACATCCGGGTTCTTGCCCTGCTTGTCGCCGCCCACCAGCACCGTGCCACCGCCGGTTGCACCGGATGCGTCCAGCACGGCGTCGTCCGTCACGGCGACGCGTTTGCCCAGCACGGCGATCTGCCCACCCTTGCCGCTGGCACTGCTGACGTTAATCGTTCCCGCACCCTGCACATAGGCATCACCACTGGCCTTCAAGACCACCCTGCCACCTTCCAGAGTGGCGGTGGTCGCCTGGATCAAGCCGCTATGCCTGAGCGTGCCAGCAAAAATGCCAACAGCATCGCCCTGCAAAGTGCCCAAATTGATGGCCGTATCTGTCGGCGCCTGCACCTGCAGGCTGATGCCTTCCAGACCGCGGCCGGTGATTTCAATCTGGCGCCCTGCGGCCAGAATCGTGCTGCCATTGGGCGCCTGGATCAGCGCGTCCTTGCCGGTGTCGAGTTGCGAGCCGATCAGCACCACATCGCCGCTGCGCGCCAGAATGCTGCCCTGCACCGAGACCCCGGCGCCACTGCCCGTGCCATCGCCAAAGCGCAGGCGCCCGCTCATTGCATCGGCGTCACTCATGCGCAAAGACGACGCGGTAAAACCGGCGCTGTCGAGCACCGCGCCGGCGCCGACCGTGATGCCCGACTGGTTGACCAGCACCAGATTGCCATTGCTACCGAGCGTGCCAAAAATCTG
>CAIYNH010000996.1 GCA_903927495.1 uncultured beta proteobacterium | reverse complement strand
GTTGTCTTCCATGTGGTACAGGAACGAGCCACCATAGGTGGCATCATTCATCGGCCAACCGGCAGTGTGCACTACCAGGCCCGGCTCGTGCCTTGCCGGGTCAACTTCCCACAGTTCCTTGATGCCAATGCCGTAGCTTTGCGGATCACAACCGGCATCGAGCTGGTACTTGGCAATGAGCTGTTTGCCCAAATGGCCGCGCGAGCCTTCGGCAAAAATGGTGTACTTGCCCAGCAGTTCCATGCCGATCTGAAACGCTTCACCTGGCTCACCGTCTTTGCCCACGCCCATATTGCCTGTGGCTACGCCTTTCACTGCCCCTTGTTCATCGTACAGCACCTCGGCAGCGGCAAAACCGGGGAATATTTCTACACCCAGTCCTTCAGCTTGCGTGGCCAGCCAGCGCGTCAAAGCGCCCAGACTGATGATGTAGTTGCCATGGTTCTGGCTGCACTTGGGCAACAGCATGTTGGGAGTACGGTAGCCGCTGGTCTCCGACAAAAACATCATGGCCTCGTCCGTGACGGGCTGATTCAGTGGGGCACCAAGTTCTTTCCAGTTGGGAAACAATTCGTTAAGCGAGATCGGGTCAAGCACAGCACCTGACAAGATGTGGGCACCCGGCTCGGAGCCTTTTTCAAGCACTACCACGGAGACTTCTTTGCCTTTTTCGGCGGCCAATTGCTTCAGACGAATGGCAGTCGACAGGCCTGCTGGGCCGCCGCCAACCACGACCAGGTCGTACTCCATTGATTCACGGGGGCCAAACTGGGCCAGAATTTCCTGATTTGTCATTGTGCTCTCGCTTTCTTTATTGATACTTTCTGGAAACGACCAACGCGTGCGCTTTGTGAGCTTACTTTGCCCCCGACTGATCGCCGGATGTTGGCTGTCATTTACTGATTAAGATAGGGCATCAACCCGCAAGGGTTACTGGCCGCTAATTGTCGAATATTAAAACTATTTTAGACGTGTAAAAGTTTGACAATAGAACGGTCGTTCTATTTTTATGGAGAATTCAAAATGGCTTACAGCATCGATTTATCAGGCCGAGTAGCGTTTATAACGGGTGCATCCAGCGGATTGGGAGCACAATTTGCCCGGACTTTGTCCAGCGCGGGCGCAGCTGTCGTTCTGGCCAGTCGCCGCATTGAGTTGCTTAAGGAATTGCGGGCACAAATCGACGGTGAAGGTGGCGATGCCCATGTGATTGAGCTCGATGTGACTGATCACGCGTCCATCAAGTCTGCCGTAGCACACGCTGAGACCGAGGTCGGTTCAATTGACATCCTGGTGAATAACTCAGGCGTCAGCACCACCCAGCGACTTCAGGATGTGAGCGAAGACGATTTTGACTTTATCTTCAACACCAACACCAAAGGTGCTTTTTTTGTCGCGCAGGAAGTTGGCAAACGTATGCTGGCGCGCGCCCAAGGCTCGGCACCCGGGACGTACACGGGTGGGCGCATCATCAACATCGCCTCCACTGCAGGCTTGCGGGTGCTGCCCAAGATTGGCGTGTATTGCATGAGCAAAGCGGCGGTGATTCAAATGACCAAGGCCATGGCACTCGAATGGGGCAAGTTTGGCATCAACGTCAACGCGGTTTGTCCGGGCTACATCGATACTGAAATAAATCACCACCATTGGCAAACTGAACAGGGGCAAAAGCTGATGCAAATGCTGCCACGCAAGCGCGTGGGTCACCCACAGGACCTGGATGCATTGCTGGTCATGCTGTGCTCCGACCAGAGCCACTTCATCAATGGTGCCGTGATCTCGGCGGACGACGGTTTTGCTGTTTAACTTCTAATGCTGACGGGGATTGCGGCTGGTTTGGCCGCTGGTGCCCTGTGGGGCATGGTGTTTGTGGTGCCGCGCGTGTCCACGGGTCTCACCAGCATGGATATGACGGCTGGCCGGTTTATCAGCTACGGTGGCATGGCTGCCGTGGTCATGGCATGGTCCTGGCGCCAGCACAAGTTGCCCAACTGGCGGCAAGCGGGGGTGGCCATTGGCATGAGTGTGCTGGGTGCCACCGGCTACTACCTGTTGCTGGCGCAGTCGATTGTTGATGCTGGCACCGAGGTGCCTACCCTCATCATCGGCACCATTCCGATCTGGGTGATGTTATTGGGCAAACCGCTCGGGCTCAAGTGGACGGCCTGGCTCCCAGGTTTGCTGCTGACGGCAGCTGGCTTAGTTGTGATGATGAACGTGTCGCTGACCCAACTGGCCCAGAAGCATGCCGGTGGCTCACGATTTTGGTGGGGAGTGCTGATGGCAATTGCTGCCATGGCTTGCTGGACCGCTTTTGCCTTGCTGAACGCAGCTTGGCTCAAACGTCACCCAGAAGTGCGAGCGACCGAATGGGCCAACTGGATTGGCATTGCCACAGGACTTGGCTCCTGGTTCCTTTGGTTGTTTGCTGGTTCAGAGCTAAAAGTGCTTCTAGCACTTGATAATATTGCGTTGGCTGCTATGGCTTGCATAGCAACCGGGATCGGATCAGCCTGGGCTGCCAGCATTCTTTGGAACATTGCCAGCCAGCGTTTGAGTGTCAGTTTGTGCGGTCAGTTGATTGTCAGTGAAACGCTATTTGCCCTGCTTTACTCGTTTGTCTGGGACCGGGCCTGGCCTGCCACCGCGCAGTGGTTGGCGGCCGCATTGTTCACATTGGGAATTCTGGCATCGATACGGGCGCACCGGCAATGACGATGAACTTGTGAAATTTAGGAGAAAGCCATGAAATTTGAAATTCCGGAGTTAAAAAAACAACTTTTTGAGATGATTATTCCGATCCGCTGGGGCGACATGGATGCCATGAACCACGTCAATAACACGACGTATTTCCGCTACCTTGAAACCTGCCGTATCGACTGGATGCACTCCATTGGCTGTGTGCCTACACCCACCGGGGAAGGTCCAGTCATCGTCAACGCGTTTTGCAACTTTTACAAACAGTTTGAATACCCGGGGGCAGTTCTGATCAAGATGTACGCTAGCGACCCGGCCCGCACCACCTTTGAGACCTGGGCCACCATGGAGCGCGCAGACAAGCCAGGTGTGATTTTTGCTGCCGGCGGTGCCACTACCATCTGGGTCGACTTTCCGAAGCAAAAAGCGGTTGATCTGCCCGACTGGTTGCGTCAGATTGTGAGTTAAATTTAAGCCAATAAATACCTATATGAGGATTATCTGGCGGGCATATGCAGCTACACTATTTATAGCAATTTTTGTTGTTTAGGCAGGCGGCCCATCAGGTAAAACTCGGGGTTAGGCAGCATGTTGCTGAAGGATGCCATGCGATTCGAGAGGCCAAAGAAAGCCGTGATCGCGGCGATATCCCAGGCATCTTCGTCCGTGAATCCGTGGGCATGCAAAGCGTCAAAATCAGCGTCCTCGATCTCATCAGATTTCAGACACACCTTGTGGGCAAAATCGAGCATGGCGCGCTGGCGCGGTGGTATCTCAGCCTTTCGGTAGTTCACCGCGACTTGGTCGGCCAGCAGCGGCTTCTTTTCATAAATGCGCAAAATGGCACCGTGTGCCACCACGCAATACAGACACTTGTTGGCTGCACTGGTGCTGGTGACGATCATTTCACGCTCGCCTTTGGTCAGGTTCGAGTCTTCGTTGAGCATTAACGCGTCGTGGTAAGCAAAAAATGCCCGCCATTCGGCTGGGCGACGGGCCAGCGCCAGAAACACATTGGGTATGAAGCCGGCTTTGTTTTGCACTTCGATGATTTTGGAGCGGATATCGTTTGGCAGGGAATTCAGGTCAGGGTGCGCAAAGCGCGGCTGGGGGAGGGCGGTCATGTTTGCATTCCTTCAGATGAAACCCGCAAGCTTATCCTGAACTTGGCTGGCCTTTGTTCAAGATCAACATCCACGCAAATTGCCATTGAAAAATTTCATGATCGAGATCAAGATCAACCCATTCAGGAATTTGACTTCCTTTCAACATTCAAGCAAGCAGGAGTTTTTATGCGAAAAAAAGTAGTATCAGCGTCAGAGGCAATTGCCATATTACGGGATGGAGATACCTTGTGTTGCTCTGGTTTTGGTAGCAATGGCGTGCCGGTTGAGTTAATTTTGGCTTTGGAAAAGCGTTTTCTGGAAACTGGCACCCCAAACAATCTGACGTTGCTTTTTGGTGGTGGTCCGGGGGATGGGGCGACCGGCGGTGTCAACCATCTGGCACATGAGGGCATGCTCAAACGGGTGATCGGTGGTCACTACGGCTTGGTGCCACAAATTGGCAAACTCGCTTTGCAAAGCAAAATTGAGGCGTACAACTTGCCGTTAGGTGTGATCTCGCACCTGTACCGTGACATTGCTTGTGGACTGCCGGGCACCGCCTCCAAGGTCGGGCTGGGAACTTTTGTCGATCCGCGCTTGGAGGGCGGAAAAATTGGCAACAAGACGACTGAAGACATCGTGGAAGTGATTCAACTCGGTGGTAAAGAGTTGCTGTATTACAAAACGCTTCCCATTTCAGTTGCCTTCATCCGTGCCACAAGTGCTGATGCAGAGGGCAATTTGACAATGGAACGTGAGACGCTGACGCAAGATGCGCTGGCCATTGCAACGGCGACAAAAAACAGTGGTGGCTTTGTAATTGCACAGGTTGAACGGCTGGCAGAGCGGGGTTCACTCTATCCGAGACGGGTCAAGGTGCCGGGCCTCTTGGTGGATTGCGTGGTGGTGGCGCAAACTGAAAACCATCCGCAAAACCTCAATGGTGTTTACAACCCGGCGTTCTCAGCCGAAGTGCGAGTGCCGCTGGACGCTATCGCACCCATGCCTCTGGATGAACGCAAGGTGATTGCGCGCCGCGCCGCATTCGAGTTGTTGCCCAATGCGGTGGTCAATTTGGGCATTGGTATGCCCGAAGGTGTAGCAGCGGTAGCCAATGAAGAGAAAATTTTGAAATACATGACGCTGACCGCAGAGCCGGGCGTGATTGGCGGCATGCCAGCGTCGGGGGTGAATTTTGGTGCTGCTACCAATCCCGATGCCGTCATTGACATGAATCAGCAGTTTGATTTTTACGATGGAGGTGGCCTCGATCTGGCCTGCCTCGGCTTGGCCGAGTGTGATCCGGAAGGCAGCATCAATGTCAGCCGTTTTGGCCCCAAGTTGGCGGGTGCGGGTGGTTTCATCAACATCACCCAAAACAGCCGCACGGTGGTCTTTGTTGGTACCTTCACCGCTGGTGGACTAAAAATTAGGGTTGAAAACGGCCACCTGAATATTCTGCAGGAGGGTCGTGCCCGAAAGTTTGTCAACAAGATTGAGCAGGTGACGTTCAGTGGTCCTTACGCTTCAAGCACCGGGCAAAACGTGCTGTACGTGACCGAGCGCTGTGTCTTTGCGCTGACCGCCCAAGGGCTTGAATTGATTGAGGTGGCGCCCGGCATTGATATTGAGCGCGACATTCTGGCGCAAATGGATTTCAAACCCATCATCCGTAATCCCCAGAGCATGGACGCGCGGATCTTTTTGCCTGATGCCATGAATCTCAAAGATGTGCTGTTGTCCATCAGTCTGGTCGACCGCATGCAATACGAAGCAGCCAAAGGCATTGCGTACTACAACTTTCAGGGTTTACACGTGAACAGCCATAAGGATGTGGAAGACATTCGTCATGCGACCGAATCGCTGTGTCGCTCAATCGGTAAGAAAATTGCGGTGGTGGTCAATTACGACAATTTCCAGATTGATGAGTCGGTTGTAGATGATTATTCCGCCATGGTGAAAGTAATCAGCGACAAGTATTACACCAACGTGTCGCGCTACACCACTAGCGCGTTTATGCGTCTGAAACTGGGTGAAGCATTGGAGCGACGAGGCTTAGCTGCGCATATTTATGAAACACCACAGGAAGCGATGGCATCTGCCACCTGACTTCTCGACAGGAATTTTTCACCATCAAGAAAATATATGAATACTTCTTAATCTGCCTTAATTCCGGATGAAGTCTGCTCCGAGAATTCAAAATTGAAACCATAGAATTCTTGTTAACAGTTTGTAAACAAGGAGTAATCATGGATCGGAAAACTGGCTTCGGGGCGTATTTGCTGTGGGCATTGACTTGTTTGATGATGATGTTTGCGGGGTCGGCATTTGCCGGAGATCCGTTGACAAAGAAGGTTGTCGCAGATACCAAGAAAGCGGCTTTAGAGCGCGTCAACAAAAAATCCCCCGCCGATACCGCCATGGGCAAGAAGTGCCTGAGTTGCCACGGACCGGAAGATGATCCCGGTATTTACGGTGAATGGAAAAAAAGCACACACGCTGCCAAAAATGTCGATTGTTACGACTGTCATAAGCTCAAACAAGGCGAACCAGGTGCCTTTGAGCACAAAGGCGCTTTTATTCAAGTCATCGTCACCCCCAAGACCTGCGGCAATTGCCATGAGGCCGAGGTGGCGCAGCAGCAACGTTCACACCATGCCAAGGCTGGCAATATTCTGGCCTCTGTCGATAACCTGTTGGGTGAAGTGATCGGTGGCCCAGCGGCGGTCAATGCGGGTTGCAAACAGTGCCACGGCAGCACGGTTGAACTCGATGCCAAAGGCAGACCGACACCGCAGACTTGGCCAAATACCGGTATCGGTCGCAAGAATACCGACGGATCACTGGGCTCATGTTCTGCCTGCCACACACGTCACAGCTTCTCGTCAGCCCAAGCGCGTACACCCGACACTTGCGGTAAATGCCACGTTGGTCCGGATCATCCGCAAATTGAAATCTACAACGAATCCAAACACGGGATTGCCTACCGCGCCAAGATTGATGAAATGAACCTCAAGTCCAAGAAGTGGGTGGTTGGTGTCGATTACACGGCAGCTCCAACCTGTTCAACCTGCCACATGGGTGCCACCAAAGAGCAGAAAGTTACCCATGATGTGGGAGAGCGTATTTCCTGGACCTTGCGGCCAGCAATTTCAACCAAACTGAATATGGTTCGCTTGAGCAATGGCG
>CAIYNH010000995.1 GCA_903927495.1 uncultured beta proteobacterium | reverse complement strand
GTAGAGCAAATGCGCCAGAGCCTCACGGTGGCGCTCACTCATGAACAGGTAGCGCGGGTCAGGGGCGATTGAAAACGGGTCTTGGCGCAGGCCGAAATGGTGGGTGTACATGGAGCCTTAAGGTTGAAACAGTGTCAACAGTCGATCCAGCCCACCGACTTCGATTGACACGTTGGCAAACTCTCGCACTGCCGGTATGGCGTGGAAAGCTCCCAATAAACCAACCTGGGCCTTCATCGGCAGGTCGTTGGCACCATCACCGTCAATGTTGATCGGGGATGAGTCCATGTCGAATGCGATCAGCTTGAAGTCGTTCAAGTGCAGCGGTGGGGTGATGCCAGCAATGATCAGCCCTGGGGCAATTTCGGTGGCTTTCATGGGTCTTTTGTTGCTATAAAATATATAGTAGCTTATGCATGTGGGACTAGTGAAAAGTCAACTATTGATAGTAATTTATAGAGGACAAACGGGCTTGAAATATTAACAAACAAGCACGAATTTCTCAGCTTTAGCCTTTTCAAATCACAACACGTGATGTCCGACCGTTTGTGCAGCAGACAACCTTTATCACGCGCACGAAAGTTTTCTATGCTGCTTGGCGAGCGCGCCCTGGCCAGTTGTTAACAGTATTGCAAACCACATTATCACGATATTTAGCGCTACATCGAAGCAACGCATGCCTGACCTGAGCAACACAAGTTTGCCCACCTTGCATGACGAATGGTGTTCTCGGCTGGCATATACATGTTCAGGAACTCGCTTTCACTGCGACTACTGGCTGCCCCAAATTTCGTAGCACGTCACGTACCATTTGTGCACGCTCACGGGCATCTGGCAGAGCACGTTCAATGCGCAGTTTTTCGTTGCCTGCGAGTTTGATGTGTTTGTTTTTCTGGATCATTTGAATGATCTTCATCGGATCAATTGGCGGATTCGGTTTGAAGGTGATGGTGATCACCGATGGCGCGGCATCGACCTTGAGTACACCATAGGGTTGGCTTAAAACACGCAGCCGATGGACATCCATCAGCGTTTGGGCTTGTGCTGGCAGCTTGCCAAAGCGGTCCACAATTTCTTCCAGCAGAGCGTCGATCTGATTGGCTGCCTTTGCAGTAGCCAGCTTTTTGTAGAACGACAGGCGCAAATGCACGTCTCCACAAAAGTCATCGGGTAGCAAGGCGGGGGCGTGCAGGTTGATGTCGGTGGTGACATTGAGCGGGCTCAGCAGGTCAGGCTCGACACCAGCCTTGAGGCAACGTACAGCTTCCGACAACATTTCGTTGTAAAGCTGAAAGCCAATTTCCATCATATTGCCGCTCTGGTTCTCCCCCAGAACCTCGCCCGCACCCCGAATTTCCAGATCGTGCATGGCCAGGTAGAAACCGCTGCCGAGTTCCTCCATGGCCTGAATAGCATCCAGTCGCATGCTGGCTTGTTTGGTCAGTCCTTGCAGATCTGGCACCATCAAATAGGCATAGGCTTGGTGGTGGCTGCGCCCGACCCGGCCACGCAACTGGTGCAATTGGGCCAGGCCGAACTTGTCGGCACGGCTCATGACGATGGTGTTGGCAGTCGGCACGTCAATGCCGGTTTCGATGATGGTGGAGCACAGCAACAGGTTGCTGCGCTGGGCCACAAAGTCGCGCATGACACTCTCTAACTGACGCTCGGGCATTTGGCCGTGCGCCACCGCAATGCGGGCTTCCGGCAAAAGCTCTTCTAATTTTGCCCGGCGGTTCTCAATGGTTTCCACTTCGTTGTGCAAAAAGTAAACTTGCCCGCCACGCTTGAGTTCGCGCAGCACGGCCTCACGGATCACGCCGTTGCCTTCTGTGCGCACAAAGGTCTTGATGGCCAGGCGGCGCTGGGGCGCGGTAGCAATCACGCTCAAATCGCGCAGGCCCTCCAAGGCCATGCCCAGCGTTCGGGGAATCGGGGTGGCGGTGAGGGTTAACACATCAACCTCGGCACGCAGTGCTTTCATGGCCTCCTTGTGGCGCACGCCAAAACGATGTTCTTCATCAATGATGAGCAGGCCTAAGTTGTGGAACTTGGTGTTTTGACTAAGAAGCTTGTGGGTGCCGACGACGATGTCAACGGTAC
>CAIYNH010000994.1 GCA_903927495.1 uncultured beta proteobacterium | reverse complement strand
TGGAAGATGTTAGCGTCAGTTTTGATGGTTTCAAGGCCATCAACAAGCTCAGTCTGGACATTGCACCCGGTGAACTGCGCTGCATCATCGGTCCCAATGGTGCTGGCAAGACCACCATGATGGACATCATCACCGGCAAAACACGTCCTGATGAGGGGCATGTTTTTTTTGGCAGCACGATTGACCTGCTGCGCTACAAGGAATCTGAAATTGCCCAAATGGGCATTGGCCGCAAGTTTCAAAAACCTTCGGTGTTTGAGCACTTGAGCGTCTTTGAAAACCTGGAGTTGGCCCTGAAAACCAACAAGGCAGTCACCGCGTCGATGTTTTTCAGGCTGGATTCAGCCCAGAGTGACCGCTTGGCAGAAGTGCTGCACACCATCCTTCTGGCGCAGAGCTTGCGCGCCCAGGCCGGTACCTTGAGTCATGGGCAAAAGCAATGGCTTGAGATTGGCATGCTGCTGATGCAAGACCCCAAGCTGCTCTTGCTCGATGAACCCGTGGCGGGCATGACCGATGAAGAAACCGAGCGCACGGCCGAGCTGTTTTTAAGTCTCAAAGGCAAGCATTCGCTGATGGTTGTAGAGCACGACATGAGCTTTATCAATACGATTTCCGATATTGTCACGGTGCTCTGCGATGGCTCGGTGCTGGCGCAAGGCACGCTGGCTCAGGTGCAGGCCGACGAGCGGGTGATTGAGGTTTATCTTGGACGCTAAGTCATTGCCGATGCGGGCTGAGCCGGTGGTGAACGGCATTGAAGGCGCATCGACCCCATCTGCAAGCTCAGGACGGACCGGCTCAGGTCGAACCGAGGAACTACTTTTATGCTGAACGTTTCCAACATTAACCAATACTACGGCGGCTCGCACATTCTGCGTGACGTGAGTTTGCAGGCCAGGCTGGGAAAAGTCAGCGTGATTCTGGGGCGCAACGGGGTCGGAAAAACTACGCTGCTGAAAAGTCTGATGGGGCTGGTGCCGATAAAGACCGGCAGTATCGAATTTGACGGCAAGCCCATTCACAAAGTCACGCCTTACGAGCGGGCCCGCGCTGGTATCGGCTTTGTGCCGCAGGGCCGAGAAATATTTGGCCGCTTGACGGTGCAAGAGAACCTGCGCATGGGGCTGGCCTACAAAAGTGCCAGCACACCCATTCCACCCGAACTGTTTGACCTATTTCCGGTCTTGAAGCAAATGCTGCAGCGCCGGGGTGGAGATTTGTCGGGCGGTCAGCAACAACAGTTGGCGATTGCCCGAGCCTTGGCTGCCGGGCCAAAATTATTGATCCTGGATGAGCCCACAGAGGGCATTCAACCCAGCATCATCAAGGACATTGGTCGGGTCATTCGCATGCTGGCTGACCGGGGCAGCATGGCCATCCTGCTGGTAGAACAGTATTACGACTTTGCCCGGGAGCTGGCCGATGAATATGTGGTGATGGAACGGGGTGCGGTGCGTGCCCAGGGTTTAGGGGCCAATATGGAGATTGATGGCGTGCGCCAATTGGTCGCCATTTAACGCCGCGACCCGTTTAAGCCCATTTGCAACACCCGTCCGGCAAAGTGTTGCCGCGCCTCGGTCACCTCAGCAGCGAGGGCGATATCATCGCCACTGCTTTGCGAAGGGTGGCGCCGGTTTAGTCAAGCGCCCTGCGAACGGATTTACTCTTCATTGCCAAAGAGGCTGCTTTATTTCGCGTTTAATTCTCGTTCAACCCTGTGCCCCAACCCAGTATGCTCACCATCAACAAACTTATTCCGCAGGGCCATGGCCTGGCATCGGCCTTGCTCAAGCGCGCGGCCAGCATCGAACTCGATTGGGACATCCGACAAAAAAGCCGATTTGAAACCACCGACTCGCAAGGCCGCAGTTTGGGTATTTTTTTGCCGCGTGGCAGCGTCCTGCGCGGAGGTGATGTGTTGGTTGCGCAGGACGGCTCACTCATCAAGGTTTTGGCGGCATTGCAGGCTGTGCTGAAGATCACGCCTTGCACCCAGCACGGATCAGTCTTTGATCTGACCCGGGCCGCTTACCACCTGGGCAACCGCCATGTGCCCATCGAGCTAAAGCCGGATCACCTGAAGATTGAACCCGACCATGTGCTGGCGGATCTGCTGCAATCCATGCATCTCACGGTGAGTGCGGTCAACGAGGCTTTTGAGCCTGAGAGCGGGGCTTACTCCACGGCTGTTCACGGGCATGGGCACGGTGACGCGCATCACACACACCATGCACCGCCCGCAGTACCTGCCAACGTGAGCGCAGACGATCTGGCTGGCGCTCATGCGCATGCTCCGAGCTGCCAGCATGATGCCACCGTCAATTGAACCGGATGCCATGTCGATAGCGCTTCAGGGCAGGCAAGACACAAGTTTGCTGCAGTTGATGTGGTTGGCCTCACCGGCCTTGCCGATTGGTGGATTTTCTTACTCTGAATGCCTTGAAACGGCCGTCGATAGAGCGTTAGTAGCTACTGAATCAGAAGCAAAAATGTGGCTGGTGGAGCAACTTCATCTGAATCTGGCCCGGTCTGATCTGGCGGTTCTGGCACAAGCCATCCTGGCTTGGCAAAACGCCGACCATGAGCGCATTGCGGCACTCAACGCCTGGGTATTGCAAACACGCGAAAGCAGCGAACTGCGCGCCCAGACTGAGCAAATGGGTCGCAGTTTGCTCGAATGGCTACGAAACCACACCACGGCCACGGCACAGCAAATCGCACTGCTGGCAGCGCTGCAACCGAGCTACCCGCTGGCGTTTGCCCTGGCGGCCAGTGCCACACAAGGGTCCTTGCGCGATTGTTTGCTGAGCTACGCTTTTGGCTGGGCCGAGAACATGGTGCAAGCGGCCATCAAATCGGTGCCATTGGGGCAAAGTGCCGGACAGCGCATTTTGTCGGCACTGACCGCTGAAATTCCTGCAGCGGTAGAGCACGCAATGCATCTGCAAGACGGTGAACGTCAAGCCTTTTCGCCAATGCTGGCGATTTTAAGTGCCCAGCATGAGGTTCAATACTCACGTCTTTTCAGGTCTTAGCACTTACCCATCAAGCAAACGCAACTCACTTATTTATAGCAATAATTTGTATGAACACAGCATTGCATCAGATCAAAAATCGTACTAAAAAGCTGCCGCCATTGCGCGTGGGCATCGGTGGCCCGGTTGGCTCAGGCAAGACAACGCTGCTGGAGATGCTGTGCAAAGCCATGCGCGAACGGTACGATCTGGTCGCCATCACCAACGACATTTACACCAAGGAAGATCAACGCCTGTTGACGGTTAGTGGCGCACTGCCACCGGAGCGCATCATGGGGGTGGAAACCGGGGGGTGTCCGCACACTGCCATTCGCGAAGATGCGTCCATTAACCTCGAAGCCATAGACCGCATGCTGGTGGAGTTTCCCAACGCTGACATCGTGTTCATCGAGAGTGGCGGCGACAACTTGGCGGCAACCTTCAGTCCAGAACTTTCTGACCTGACGATTTAC
>CAIYNH010000993.1 GCA_903927495.1 uncultured beta proteobacterium | reverse complement strand
TCAAAGCTGTTGCCTGCGACGGAGGCAGTCCAGTTGAGCAGGTGCTTGTCGCGCAGGGTGGCACCGAGTCCGGTGTCGGTCAAGGCCTTGTAATCGGCCGCAAGCGTACCGCGCACATTTAATCTGTTGCCAAGTATGAAGGGGTAAACCAGATTCGCTCCCAGCGTTTTGGCATTGCCCGCCAAGCCCAAATTTGCCAGGTCCGAGCCGATGCTGTAGTTCAGTGCACTGGCGCTAACGGCTAAACCCAGGCCGTTGGCCGAGACCGGCCGGCTGTAGCTGATTGAGCCTTGCGTCAAGCCCTGCGCGGCCACGGCGCTCAGGCCAAGTTGGTCGCCAGCGCCGTAGGGGTCCGACACCCGAACTGACCCGGTGGCGCGAAAGGCACCGGTATAACGGCTGCCAAAGTTGTCGAGGCTGGCGCTTGAGAGCAGCAGCGGGCCTTCATCGACGGTTACCTGAAGGCGTGTGGTATCGGGGGTTTTGCCACGGTCCAGTGCCGCCTGCGCGGTAATGCCGGGGAGTTCGTTGAGCACCAGCAAAGCGCGCTCAAGGTCAGCCGAGTTGATGCCTTGGCGTTCTATTTCAGGCAGGGTGGCAGCAAAAACAGATTGGATCTGCTGGTGAGACAAGCGCCCACCAGGCGTTTTCAGTTCAATGCCTTGCAGACCACCTTCGATGCGGGCGGCTGAAATGGCAATCTCAAGTTCACCCTCGGTCATGTCTTGCTGCGGCAAATAAGCCCGCGCCAAAAACCAGCCCTTGATCTTGAGAAACTCGGTCACCCGATCTGCCAATTGCTGCAACTGAGGGTAGCCCATAGGCTTGCCAATAGCGTCTTGCATCAGGTTTTTCAACTCGGCCGGGGTGGCCAGACCCTCAACACCGCTGAAACGCACTGACTTCAACAGTACCTGAGTGTCGCCGGCTTGCTGTAAAGGCGGCCGTATCAATTCTGCTTTGCCCGCAGGCTGCAGTTGTGCGGGTTTGAGCGGCACCGCAAGCTCTTGCTGGCGCAGTAAAGAGCCCGCCGAGGGCGGTGTCTGGGCTGACGCTAACCCAGCCCAGGCCAATAAAGACAAGAACAGCAATCGTGGTGAAGAGGAAAATCGATTCATCTTTTGGGGTGAGTGAGTTATTGCCTAATGACGATCGGGTAAATCATGCACATACTAAATCAATAAATCAACAGACAAATAAATAAATTCAGCTTGTTGGCCAATATCGGCTGCGCTACAGGTTTTAAGTTGCACCACCAAGGTGCACTAAAAAAACACTCTGACTACGCTGCTGAATAAACAGCAATTCCATCGGCATTTTTGGACCGACCTGGCAAACCTGAATACATTGAATTTTCAGTGTAATTGCAGAAATTCAGGGTTTGGCTGGTCCAACAAGACCAATATCAAGAATAAAAAACTGTAACCCCGGTCGAGTCACAAGCACGGGGGTTATTGCTTCAGGATAGGCCAGTCTTTGACCAGATCGGCCATGCCATTCCTCTCCAGAATAGCGGACCACTCATCGGTTTTTCTGAACTCGGTCAGTGCATGATTAAAGGCATCGACACTTTCTTTGGAGAAGTGCACTTTGGAAAATGCCACCACCAGAGGCACCATGCCGACAGAATACTTCAACATTTCGAGGCGGGTGATGATGCCTTCACTGCGCAGTGTGTAAATGTCTGAAATGCCAGAAATCATGGCGACATCGATGGTTCCGAAGAGGAGGGATCGCAGCATTTCGCCATCCGTGGGGTAGCGCATCAGCTCAATGTTTTTGTCTTGTTCAAGCAACGGATACTGGTAGCCAATGCGTGCGCCGATGTTTTTGCCATGCAAGTCAGCGATGCTGGCGAGGCTGAATCCCTTGTTTTTAAGGGTCACGGCAATGTTGTATTCCCTGATGATGGGGTCAGACAAATAGGCAGTATCCTTGATTCGCGCGGACGGCACGACCACCGTTGCCGCGCTGATCGTGCCATCTTTCAGGTCGTTCAGGGCTTCACCCGTTGGCATGTTGATGTAGGTCGGGTTGCGACCCATTTTTCTCAGAATGCTGTCCATGGTCTCGATAAAGACACCAGTGGGAGCTGACTTCTCAAGGCGGGAAAATACATTGCCTGGCACCGCCACCCGGAATACCGAAGCGGAGTCGCTGGCGACCCTGACGGCCGGACTCGGCGCAACGACTGCATCAGGTGCAACCGGCGCACCAGCTTCAACTGGCGCAACGGCAGCAACAGGGGCAACAGCTTCAACGGGTGGAGCTGGCATCTGCGCCGCTACCTGCGTGGCTTCGAAAAGGCAAAACAAAATGCCAATCAAGCGTACGATTTGAATTTGAATTTGCATATGGCTTTACTCTAAACTGGTCTTAACCGCCCGCTGGCGGCTACAAGGTCTTAACGTTAGGGTCGATCATGACTGCGCCCGGAATGGCGACGCCAACCGGTGGCGCATCACAACGACCTACAGTGCCATCTGGAAGCTTGGCTCGGCACAAGTTGGCTCCCTTCATGATGCTATTTCGCAGCACTGCACCGGTGAAATCGGCATTGCTCAGGTCTGCACCGTTGAAATTCACGGCATCTATCAAAGCGTTTTTAAAGTCCGAGCCGGAAAGATTGGCTTTGCGAAAATTTGCCAGGTGTATGTATGTGGAGGTGAAGGTAACGCCCTTCAGCGAGGCACCGGAAAGGTCGGAATTGGTCAGATCGCAGCCCTGCATATTGGCACGGTCCAGAATGGCCCCTTGCAAATCGCTCTCACGGATCCGAGCCCCCTCCAAAATGGCATCTGACAGATCGGCTTGGCGCAGTTCAGCATTCGTGATGCGTGCGCTTGACAAGTCTGCACCGCGCAGGATCGCAGTGGCCAGGTTGACACCACTCATTTCGCTTCGGGTTAAATTGGCACGCGACAAATTAGCCATGCGAAAGTCAGTGTTGCGGAAGGTTGAGCGAAACATGGCGGCATCTTCAAGGTACGCCTTGGACATATCAGTGCCATCAAAGTCAGCCCACTCCATGCGCACCAGCACCATATTGGCAGAACTGAAACGGCCATTTTTCAGTGCCGACCAGGAAAAATTCACACCATGCAGAAAAGCGCCCGTCATGTCGACACCCGTCAGATCACGGGCCGACAAATTTTGGTAGCGCAGGTCGCAAAAGCGGCAGCGTTTGCCGCCGGAAAAAAAGTCATCGCGGCGACCGTTGTCGTCGGAGCTGGCCGTCATACCCGGCAACGACCACACCAATGACAAAGTTAGCAGCAGCGATTTAATCAGCGTTTTGTTCATGGGGTGGACTCAATAATGGATAAATTCAAGAACTTTGCCCAGGCGGTCTTTCAGGGAGCGCATGTCAGTCCAGCTTTCAAGGGCTACGTCACCCGTGCGGAACTCGCGGTACAAAGGGTTTTCCTGGAGATGGTGAAAAACAGATGCCCAGTTGGGGTAAGGCCTGAACCAGTCTGCATAGCGAGCACGCAAGTTGGCAAATGGGCGCTCATCTTCAGTGAGCGATTTCTCGTACTCCTGGCGCGCATTCTCAGGCTGATATACATACTGCGGTGGGCGCGGCGTGATCAGGATCAAGGTCGATTTTTGATAATCGCGCTTGGTGTTGCGTGAAAACAGGTACTGAACCAACGGAATGTCTTGTAAAAGCGGAACCCCGTCACGCGTGCTTTCGCCTTCCTTTTCGCTCAAACCACCCAGAATCAGGGTTTCGCCTGAGCGCATCACGACACTGGCATCCACTTTGCTTTTGGCGGTTTCGACGCGGGCATCAAAACCCGACAGATTGTTGTTGGGGGTCTTGATGAAAGTACGCTGTGCGACGACTTTGAGCGCTACCCGGCCATCTTCAAGAAAGGTGGGTGTCACCGACAGGCTGGTGCCAATTTCTTTCTGGATGTTGACTGGGTTGCTGTTGGTGCTGCTGCTGCTGACCACCACCGCGTTAAGTTCTTCGCCTGAGAAAAACTCAGATGGGCGACCGGCCGTGGCAACCAGCGTAGGCCGGGCCAAAATTTCATTGCGGGCGTTGTTGGTGTTGAAAATATTCAGGTTGTAAAAAATCGACGGGATCGTGATATTGCGGGTGATCGCTGTTGAAGAGTTCCCTGCACCGTCGTCTTTGGCAACACTTTGGTAGGCAAATGAGCCGCTGCCACCACCGCCGAATTGGATTTGCAAGCCACGCAACAGGTTAACGCCACGCTCATTCGAGAAATCTTCTTCGGTAGAAATTAGAACCACATCCACCACCACCATTTTGTTCTCGGTGCCTGGTGCGGTTGGTTTAATCGCAGAGGCAGGTGCCATGCCAGGCATGGGTGGTGGGGGCGCACCATACTGGGTTTTGATTATTCTGGGTTGACTGTAGACATCGCGCCAATCATTGACACGCCGCTCCACATGGGTTGACAGCGGCTCGTCTTTGCCGCTTTTGAGTCGACCAAGGAATTCTTGAGCCTTGTCGGTCTCGCCCACTGCGGCCATGATCACGGCGGCGTTGCGCAGTTCGGCTGTGGTCTGGGCACCGCCCATTGCTTCCATGGCATTGATGGCACCCGCGGCCTGATCCGGTGCACCGGATCGGTAGGCTGCATAAGCGAATGCGTTTAACAAGCTGGGGTCATCCGGATGCAGATACAGCGCCTCTGCGAACTGCTGACGGGCCTTGTCGAATTTGGAGGTGTCAATACTCAACATGCCGGCAAAATAAAGTGCCTGCCAGTTGGATTTGTCAAATTGAATGGCCTGCGCGTAGCCTTGCTCGGCAAGGTCGTAGGTGGCATTTTTGCCTTGACGAGCTTGCAAATGGTAGATCAGCCCATTGATCAAGTGGTAGTAGGAGCGATCCAGCCGCATCCGCAAGGCCTCGTTGATTTTGTCAGAGGCTTCCTTGAACTTGCTGTCAAACAGCAGGGCCACGGCTTCGGTGGCGAGCCGGTCAGCCTCGGTCACGGTGGTGTCGGTTGTAGGTGCGGCAGAGCCGTCAGACTTTGGCCTTGACAGCACGTATTTGGTCGTAATGGCTGGCGGTAAGGGTGCGGCTGTTGGTTCAACGCTGGCAGGTAGCGCCGCTGCAGCTTCCTGTGCCTGATTTGTCAAAGGCAACATCGCTGAAACCAACGCCAGAGCAAGCGCGCTTTTCTTGAAAGGCAAGGTCATCATAGTGGTTACGTTAACAACAATTAAAGAAAAAATTAAGGAAGTGCGGGTGGCACGTTGTACAAATTATGGCATTCATTTTTGGACTCGATATTTAGTTTAAACCCTCGCTAAGATCCCCCATTTTGGTGCGTACTCCAGGCAGGGGAGCAAGGTCAAAACGTCGCGTCAAAAATTTGAGTATTGAGGTAGTGTCATAGGTTGTTGAGTCAATGTAACCCTTCTTGGCGTATGGGCCAATCAGCAATGCAGGAATGCGACTGCCGGGTCCGAAGCGGTCAGCAAATCCTGGTCCTGTCGGTGGCGGAACATGATCCCAATAGCCGCCGTTTTCATCGTATGTGACGATCACCAGCATGTCTTTCCATTGCGCACTGGCCTTGAGTTTTTCAAGCACGCTGGCAATGTGCACATCGCCGGAAACTACATCGGTAGAAGACGGATGCTGGGAGTGGATCCCGGAAGGTTTGTAAAAGCTCACCTGTGGCAATTGGCCGGTTTCAATGGCCTGCATGAATGCCTCGCCATCCAGCAGGTGTTGCGCACGTGCTGCCGTTCCGGGTGCGTAATTCAGAAAATAATTGAACGGCTGGTGGTGAGCCTGAAAGTTTGGCGAGTCGGCTGCCCGCTGGTAAATTACCTTGCGCGGTGCGGCCGGGTCTTGCATGCCATCTGCCAGTGCACGGTTGAAAGCAGAGGCGTACCAAGCCCAGGAAACCCCTTTCGCAGAGAGCGTGTCGCCGATGGTGGTGTTAGTTTGCGGTGGCAGGGGCATGTCGGGGTCGCCGCCTGAACGTGAGTTGCCTTTGGGGTTCGCCAACTCACGCGGCCCGTCGGCGGCGGGAGGCACACCGCTGGGTTGGTAGGCGGGCTGCGTGGTGTTGATTGAGAAGCCATCCGGGGTGACCTGGCCGCCTGAGCGACTAACCATTTGCAGCGCCCCTGAATTGGCCGAAGGCGAGCCTGGGCGCTTTTGCAACTTACCGTTGGCATCGAGTTGGACGCGCATGTAGGGCGGTGAGTTGTCAAACCGGGGCGCACAGGCACAGACCAGGTACTGGTGGTTCAGGTAAGAGCCGCCAAATGCGCCCATGAAGAAGTTGTCAGCCAGCGTGTATTCCCTGGCCCATTGCCACAAGCGAAACTGGCTACCGTCATAGTGCCCCATGGTCCAGCCACCCACCGCCGACATGCTGGCAAACATGTTGTTCTTGCCACCGTTGATTTGCTCCTGATTGTTGTAGAACAAATGCGTCGGATTGGGCACCATTTGGGTCGGCGGCCGGTTTACCGGCGGGGCATCAATTCGAAATGGCTGGTTGGGCAGGCGTGGGAAGCTGGGATCAGGCTTGCCATCATGACCAAATACCACCAACTCTTGCAGTGGCTTGCCGTCATGGTCGAGTTGTGTGCGTTGCTCCGGTGTGGCGCGACTCACGCCGTTGGAACCTGGAAAAAGACCATACAGGTTGTCAAAACTGTGGTTTTCTGCATAGATCACCACCACGGTTTTGATACGTGCCAACTGCTCCGGAACCACCGATCCGGTTGGGGTGCTAGCGCAAGCATTCAGCAAGCAGGCACTAAGGACGACTGACGGTGTACGAAATGGCTGACATCTGCGCATTGAAGCTCCTCATTAGTGTTCATGCTACGGGCAAAATATTTTGTCGGAGATAAAAGTCTATATTAACCTTATTACTTTGTCGGATTTTGGCACTGCAGGCATTTCATGTCCTGCCTAGTCCAACAAGAGCCGGCAAATTTTCCGAATAACGGTTGCTGACAGTGTGCAAAAGCAGCGTATGACCGAGCACTATTTTGATGCTGGAGATCCACACCGCGTGCTGTCCCAGAGCGTTTGCGGGAAGCGTGAACCAGCGCCCTACGGATGCCATTCAAGCCCATGCTGCCAGTGGCACATGCAGGTATGGAAGTGGGTTGCCGTGCGTCAGCTCTGTCTGCGGCTTCGCGTCTAGTGTCGTATCGATCTGAAAACGGACTCAGGCGGTGCTTGGTGCACTGATCGGCGCGTCACTCTATGTCAGGCAAACTCATTCAAGGCGCGCTGGAGTTCCTATCCTTTACACAGGTGTAGGGCCATATTATTTTTGTGTCAGCCGGTTGTGTCGTGCCGTCGATGAACATGACCGGTATAGAGATGGATTTTTCTACATCCGGCAATGTTTTAAGCGATTTCGAATCATAGGGCGGACCATCTCGGTAGATGGCGTTGGGATCCATCCATTGACTTTTGACAGGGATGATTACGCTATCGACTTCGGCGAATTCGCGTTGAGAACTGAACCAGGCCGCAAAGTGAATGGCGGGTCTCCTATGTGTATTTTCGGCACTAGAAGTCCCGCCTATGCCGGTGTTGCCAGTCGATCCGATGATCTCACCTCGTCGCACGCGCTGCCCTATCCTATGAGCGGGCATCTCCGACAGATGTGCATACTGGGTGTATATCCAGAAGGGGCGACCCGTGTCTTCGGGGCTGTGGCGCAGGACAATCTCGATTCCGCGCCGAGAATTTTGGCCTAGAAATTTTCCGACAACCGTACCAGCGGCGACTGCGAGGATCGGAGTTCCCTGCGGTGCCGGGATATCGATGCCACCGTGAAGCGGGTCAGCATTACTCCGCTTGTACACGTAATTCATAGCATAGTAATCATCGATCCCCAGGCATTTGGCATATTTCGGGAACATGGGGCCGATTCCGGTCTCCAAAAGTCCCCGATCGATTGCTGCGGTCTTGTTGCCGCAACTCGCTGCGCGCGTACCGCTGCAATAGGTTCCTCGGTCCAGATCTGACACTGCAACCTGGTCGGCTTGAACGGAATTGTCCATTTCAGGCGTTGTGCTCATCACAATCGGCTGCAGTACTTTGCCTCGTTTCCCCGCAAAATAGATCCGACTCATCTCATCTTCTGACAAGTAGCCATCTCCATCAGTGTCAAGCAACTCAAAGTTGCCACGTCGCAGCCACTCAGCAGGGCTTATTTTTCCGTCGCTGTCCGTATCAATATGGATGAAGTCTTTGGAAGCGCGCTTCATTTGCTTCTTGCCGATCTGGCCTCGATTGACTGGACCGATGGCGTTATCCCCTTCGGCAGAGGTTGTCTGCGCCAGTACTTTCAGTGGTGTTGACACGGCGAACGCAAGTGAAAGGATAGCGCAGAAGATGTGCGAGCGAAGGGGTGAGAGACCCCGGTTTCGCCCTCTGGCGCAGTTGACCTCGGGACACGTGCTACTGAAGACGGTAGAAGAAACTTCGTAGCTATTCATGTCAAATCCCTTGTCTTGGTGCAGATGATTATGGACTCATTTCAGCATCCAAATGGGTAAACAGTCGGCCGAAATAGCCGACATCACCAATCTCATTAAAGTGGTCAAGAAAATCGCAGTTCAGACCGACCTACTCGCCTTGAATGCGAGAACCATTGAAGCTGAAGCCGCAGTTACCTCGATGCT
>CAIYNH010000992.1 GCA_903927495.1 uncultured beta proteobacterium | reverse complement strand
GTCGTCGATGGTCTTGGCCACTTTCACGCCGCCGCCTTTGCCTCGGCCACCTGCGTGAATTTGGGCTTTCACCACCCACACAGGGCCGCCCAGTTTTTGAGCGGCTTCCACCGCCTCTTGAACGGTGAATGCTGGGATGCCGCGGGGGACAGGCACGCCAAACTGACGCAAGATTTCCTTGCCTTGGTACTCGTGAATCTTCATGAGCTCTCTCTCAGGAATGGAGGGGGGTGGATGGCTATTTGAACTGTCCAGCTGACCAGCCGAACAATAAAAAGAGCCCCGTACGATGCAGCGTCGGACTGTATCATGGTGAGTCGTATCATTCTTTTTCTAGGCTTACAAGCGGCATTCTTTTCAAGATTAGAGTTCATTATGCAAAAAGTTTTCATCGACGGCGAAGCCGGAACCACCGGTTTGCAAATACGGGAACAACTTCAGAACCTGGCTGGTGTTGAGGTCCTCAGTATTGCGCCACAGTTGCGCAAAGATGCCCAAGCCAAGCGTGAGCTGATGACCCAAGCAGATATCGTCATATTGTGTCTGCATGATCAAGCTGCTATTGAATCAGTAGCTTCAATCGACCAGATGGAAAGCGCCACAGGCCAATTAGGTCCAAAGGTTATTGATGCATCCACAGCCCACCGAACCCAGTCGGGCTGGGTTTATGGGTTTCCCGAACTGGCGCCAGGGCACCGCCAAGCTGTCGAAACTGCGCGCCGCGTGGCCAATCCGGGTTGCTACGCGACCGGAGCTATTGCGCTGATTCGTCCGCTGATCGATGCCGGACTGATTCCGGCTGATTTTCCACTGTGCTTGCCGGCGATCAGTGGCTACTCAGGCGGTGGTCGTCCCATGATCGAAGCCTATGAGCAGGGCAATGCGCCGGCGCTTGAGTTGTATGCATTAGGCTTGAATCACAAACACATTCCCGAGATCATGCATTACACCGGCTTGACACGCCGACCGTTGTTTGTTCCCTGCGTCGCGAATTTCAGGCAGGGCATGCTGGTGCAGGTGCCGCTGCATCTGGACCTGCTACCCGGCCATCCCAGCGTGCAAGATCTACAGGCAACCCTGGCAGCGCATTACGCTGGCAGCGAATGGGTCAGCGTGATGCCTGCAACCCAGGACAACAAACTCGATGCGGTAGCACTGGCTGGCACAAATAGACTTGAGCTGCGGGTATTTGGCAATCTTGAGGCCAGCGACAGTTTCCAGCACGCCGTGCTGGTCGCGCGGCTGGACAATCTGGGTAAAGGTGCCAGCGGTGCCGCCGTACAAAACCTGAAGTTGATGCTGGGTATTTACCCTGATTGATATTACTTAGGGGATCGAAGCAAAGTATTTTGTAGCAGTTTTGGACTTTGACTCAAACAATTGGCACGGCATTAAAAGCTCGCCTTGGTTATCAAGTGCTTGGATGTAACTGATAAGCCGACGAGCAACATATTCTGCAAGTTTGACGGGCACAGCGTTGCCAATAACTTGTTCGACATCCGATTTAGAGCCGGGAAGCTGAAAATCCAGTGGAAAAGTCTGAATTAAGGCCCGCTCTTGCGTGGTGAGTGAGCGCATATTTGGACCAATTGGCACTGGGTCACCGGCGTGACCAAGATAACCTTTTGGGATCGGTCGATTGACACCGCGGATGGTAGGGCTTGGCTCGTCAATGCTAAAAACGGCCCGTCTCGCATACGACCTCGGATGTCGATAATAGTGGTCAAATGGCAGGCAATTTTTAAAATACTGCCGCAGCGTCATAGGTTGATCGCTTAAACCACTCGCCAATGAATTGTCCAAAAACCCGTCTCTCCCGCCAAGTTGACCAATCACAAACAATCGCTTGCGTGTTTGTGGTGCACCACAATGAGCGGCATCGAGCAACCGAATCGTCAAGCCGTAATTAGCCCGCTTGAATATATCCAAGGCTACTCGATAGGCTTTTGAATTGGCAGCACGCGCAACATTTTCCATGACAAAAAAGATAGGTCTATAGTTTGAGATCACATTGGCATAGTTGATGGTCAAGCTGGCTCGCCCACCCGCTTCATCACGCTTTCCCGCACTTGAAAAATCTTGACAAGGCGGGCCACCTACTACGACATCGGGTTTAAATTCATCCAGTAATCGCAATGCTTCAAATTCATTAGATAAGTCTATGGAGATAGCAGGATGTTCCAAAAAATTGGCTCGGTAAACAGCCAAAGCTGGTTGCCAATTTTCAACCGCACAGACCATATTAAAGCCAGCCTGCTGAAAACCCAAACTCAGACCGCCGCCGCCAGCAAAAAAATCAGCGACTTTCAAACTCATGTCTTTGCCCCAAATAAGTCTGTTGAAAAATACAAAATAGCATCGAAACGTCGCTCAGGACTAAGAAATTTTTGCCCACCGCCGAGAATGATATTTTTGATTTCATCTTTGGTAATAACCGGCTTAACAAGACGTGGACAAGCCATTAACTCACGTGACCGGGTACCTGAGATGGCAAATTCTTTGTCGTTCTGAGTGTCAAAGGTCATGCCATCGTAGATGGGGGCTTGAAATACCTTGTCTGATTTGGAGCGCTCGTATAAAAACCTTATCAAACGAAGCGTTGCACGCCCGTAGCGTGAAATCGACTGAAGTTCGCGCGGATTTCGCGCTGACTCTAAAAATAGGTGCGTTAACGCAAAGTCACTCCAAACAAAAATGTCCAGACAGTTCGCTGCCAAGACTGGTGATTTGCCAACTGTTTTCCAAATTGGCTGCATTAACAATGGGGTTTGCAAATGCTTGAATTCGGTCAAAAACAACTCCAGCGCACTGACGGATTTTCCCAAAATAGTTGTCATTTCCGCCTTTGAATCCCAATTTCGAATACGAGCACAAACTGGCTCAAAAATTTCTCGCACGCGACTTTGATGTGCATTAACTGCTTGGGACATGGAAAGAGCCATGTAGCGAGTGGTCGCGGAGCGAATCACCAATTCGGCACCATATTTATCTTCTGCGCAGGCTTCTGTGGTGTTGTCTGGCAGGGTTGTCAGTTTGATTTCGATTGGCCGTATTTGCTGAACTGGATTACCCGCTCCGATCACCAAATCAATGGCGGGTAATTCATCGTGCACAAATGAGCGAAAGTGATCAAAACGGGTTTCAAAGGAAAAGTACAGCTTTTCATTGGTCTCAGAACTGCCAAAGAGATCACTGACAGCCAGCTCCACTACTTCGGTGTGCATGACATCTTTGAATTTGACATAGTTCAAAGAAGTTCCGAGGGAACGCATGTAACAAGCCAAGGCCACAGGAAAAGCAGAATTGAACTGATTCTTGCCCCAGTAATAGGGATCAGAAAAATTTCGATTGCTTCTGGAAATGCCAAACAAAGAGGGCACAGTGGATATTGACATGTAAATTTTTTGTACAAAGAGTTCTTTGAATTTTGCATCAACCGTCAGTCATGTCGTTTTCTGGGCAAATCTTGACCACCCGTCGAATCACATCGCCACTAAACCCGCGTGCAGCCAAGAAGCGCATTTGTTTGGCGGTGGCTTTCGCATCGGTAGCCGTCTGGCCAAATTTCTTCTGCCAGACCAATCGGGCACGTTCCAGTTCCGTCGCTTGCAATCCCATCAGCGCCTCGGATATCACCTCTGGTGTCAAACCTTTGCTATGCAACTCTTGACTAATACGAGACACGCCCAGTTTGGCCGCGCGCCGGTTCAGCACGGAATCAGCCACCCTGTGCTCACTGATGAAACCTTTCCCCTGCAAGTCATCGAGCACCAAGGCCAAACTGCAGGGAACTTCTTCAAAATACGCCAGTTTGCGCTCAAGCTCGGTGCGTGAGTACTCACGAGCACTCAGTAAGCGCAAGGCCCGAGCTTTGAGGGAAGGTTGATCAATCGCCATTAATGACCTCTGCGGACGATCCTGAAATATGACTATTTAATAGCACCTGGTGCTTGCTGAGTATGTGTCAGGAAGATTTTTTGCCTGAAACTTTGGGTTCGGCAACTGGAGTTTCCGCTCCGGCCAGAAGTGGAATCCCAAGGGAGGTCCGTACCTTGTTTTCGATCTCACGCGACAGGTTTGGGTTTTCACGTAAAAACTCACGTGCGTTGTCTCGGCCCTGACCAATTTTTTCGCCGTTGTAGGCGTACCAGGCACCCGACTTGTCCAGAATGTTGGCGTTCACGCCCATGTCAATGATCTCGCCTTCGCGGCTGATGCCAGCGCCAAACAGTATGTCGAACTCGGCTGTCTTGAAGGGTGGTGCCACTTTGTTCTTGACGACCTTGACCTTGGTTTCGTTGCCAATGGCTTCGTCACCCTTTTTGATCGTGCCGGTGCGCCGAATATCGAGCCGTACCGAGGCGTAAAACTTGAGCGCGTTGCCACCGGTCGTGGTCTCGGGTGAGCCAAACATCACGCCAATCTTCATGCGGATCTGGTTGATAAAAATGACCATGCAGTTGGTCTTCTTTATATGCGCAGTGAGTTTGCGCAGGGCTTGGCTCATCAGGCGGGCTTGCAAGCCCGGCAGCGAATCGCCCATTTCGCCTTCCAACTCAGCCTTTGGTGTTAACGCAGCCACTGAGTCCACCACGATCAAATCGACTGCGCCCGAGCGCACCAGGCTGTCTACGATCTCAAGCGCCTGTTCACCGGTGTCGGGTTGGCTGATTAGCAGGTCTTGCAGATTGACACCCAGGTTTTGTGCATATTGAATGTCCAGCGCATGTTCGGCATCGATAAAAGCGCATTGACCACCAGTTTTTTGCATTTCGGCGATCACTTGCAGGGTCAACGTGGTTTTCCCCGATGACTCCGGACCATAAATCTCAACCACTCGCCCACGCGGCAGACCACCAACACCCAGCGCGATGTCGAGCCCGAGCGAACCGGTGGAGACCACCTGAATATCCTCAATCACCTCGCCTTCACCCAAGCGCATGATGGTGCCTTTGCCAAATTGCTTTTCGATCTGGGCCAGCGCCACCTGCAATGCCTTGGCTTTTTCGGCGTTGGCGGGGGTGAGGGTCTTGGCGGGTGTGTCCATGAGGGTCTCCTTGAGGTAAAAAATCGGTTGCAAAAATTGACTGGATTTGCACCCTCTGGTTTTAACAACAGGCTGGATGCTTAAACAGTAGTTTATTGCAATGGCGAATCAATTTGTGATATTTTTTAGTCAATTTGATTTACTATTCGAGTCATGACTGAAACCCCACTCAACAACAGTTGGCGCCAAGCCCATCTGGGCCACTGGCTGGCGCAAGCATTGCAGCGCTTTGATGCACGTGTTCTGGCACTCATGGCGGCCAATGAGCGCGTTCCACTGGCACTGGCCAACCTCGCGGCGCACGGCCACTTGACCGCAGCCCACGTCCACATCACCCGGCATCTGGCTTTACAAGGCTCGCGCTTGACTGAGTTGGCGCTACGCGCAGGTGTAAGCAAGCAGGCCATGGGCAAATTGGTCGATCAATGCGAGGCCTGGGGTTTGGTTACCCGTTCGCCCGATGCGCAGGATGCCCGAGCACGGCGCGTTGAGTTCACTCCGGTCGGCTTGAATTGGCTGCAAGCCTTTCAAGAAGCCGTGTTGCAAACTGAAGACGAACTGCGCGCTGCCGTCGGCATTGAGGTTGCCACGGTGATTACTCTCGGACTGGAAGTTTATGCGGCCTAAAATGATTCCAAAAACCGGGTAAGTTGTCAGCATAATGAACCCATATCAGCTCACACAGCCAACCAAGAGGAGAACCCAACATGCGAATTTTGATAGCAGAAGACGACCAAGTCCTTGCTGACGGCCTGCTGCGCACCCTGCGCAGTTCAGGTGCCGCAGTGGATCATGTGGCAAGCGGTTCTGAAGCCGATGCAGCGATGATGACCAATACCGAGTTTGACTTGCTTATTCTTGACCTGGGTCTGCCAAAAATGCACGGCTTGGAGGTGCTAAAAAAATTGCGCGCACGTGGTTCGACATTGCCAGTTTTGATACTCACCGCCGCCGACAGTGTCGATGAGCGAGTTAAAGGACTCGACTACGGCGCTGACGACTACATGGCCAAGCCCTTCAGCCTGCAAGAACTTGAAGCCCGCGTGCGCGCTTTAAGCCGCCGCGGTATGGGCGCGGCCAGCAGCACCATCAAACACGGCCCACTGATTTATGACCAGGGCGGGCGGGTGGCTACTATCGACGGCGTGATGGTGGAGCTATCGGCACGTGAACTCGGCCTGCTGGAGGTGCTGCTGCAGCGCGCCGGCCGGCTGGTCAGCAAGGACCAACTCGTAGAGCGTCTCTGCGAATGGGGCGAAGAGGTGAGCAATAACGCCATTGAGGTTTACATCCACCGTTTGCGCAAGAAAATCGAAAAGGGTCCGATCCGCATCGCGACCGTGCGTGGCCTGGGTTACTGTCTCGAAAAAATACCAGGTTGATTGATTCGCAACTGTGTCGTTGTGAACCTCTTTCATCGCGAGCAGCGCTCGCTGTTTGGCGAAATCCTGGATTGGATGCTCACGCCACTGCTGCTGCTGTGGCCCATCAGCCTGGTAATCACCTGGTTGGTGGCGCAGGGCATCGCCGGCAAACCATTTGACCGGGCACTGGAGTACAACGCCCGCGCCATGGCGCAGCTGATTTCGATCAAGGGAAGCCGAGCCGAATTTGTCCTGCCCAGGCCCGCGCGTGAGCTACTTCGTGCCGACGATTCAGACACTGTCTATTACCAGGTCATGGGTCCGCGTGGTGAATTCCTGAGTGGCGAGCACGATCTGCCAGCCCCGCCAGCAGAGGAAAGAGTAGTGACCGAGGAAGTACGCATTCGCGACGACGTAGTCAAGGGTTTTGATGTCAAGGTCGCCTACACCTGGGTCAATCTACCCATCCCTGGCTCCAAGCCTGCGCTGGTGCAGGTGGCTGAGACGCTCGAGAAACGCTCCGTGTTGGCCACTGAAATCGTGAAGGGCGTGATGCTGCCCCAATTTGTCATCCTACCGATGGCGGTGCTGCTGGTGTGGTTGGCGCTGGTGCAAGCTATCAAACCTCTGAATCAGTTGGAGGAGCGCATCCGTGCCCGCAAACCCGATGACCTGAGCCCCATCGACGCTCAAGCCGTCCCGCTGGAGGTTGCACCTTTGGTAGAGTCCGTTAATGACTTGCTACTGCGCCTGACTGACTCGATTGCCACCCAAAAGCGCTTCTTGGCGGATGCCGCACACCAACTTAAAACTCCCTTGGCTGGTCTGCGCATGCAGGCCGATCTTGCTCAGCGGGAAGGTGCCAGCGCAGAAGACCTGAAGCAATCCCTGCGGCAAATTGGCCGCGCCAGCATCCGTGCAACCCACAGCGTCAACCAGTTGCTGGCGCTGGCGCGCGCCGAGAGCAGTGGCTCTGCCATGCCACGTACCATCTGTGATTTTTCAGAACTAACCACCTCGGTGGTGCGCGACTGTGTTCCCCGTGCCCTGGAAAAACACATTGATCTTGGCTTCGAGGGTACCCAGCCCGGTACCCCGGGTGGCAAGCTATTGGGCAACGCCACCCTGCTCAAGGAGTTGGTACGCAACTTGGTCGACAACGCCATCAACTACACGCCGTCGAGCCTGGAAAAGCCCGGCATCATCACAGTGCGCGTGCTCACTGACCCCTTTGGTCTGACGCTGGTTTTACAGGTAGAGGACTCTGGGCCAGGCGTTCCGGTGGCTGAACGCGAACTGATATTCCAGCCCTTTTACCGCGCTCTAGGGACTGAGGCCGATGGCTCTGGCCTCGGACTGCCGATCGTGCTGGAAATCGCCCAGCAACATAACGCAAGCGTCAGCATGGAAGATTCGCGCCCCGGCCATGCGCCACCAGGCGCATGCTTTGTGGTGCGCTTCAGGGCTCTGGCAGAGGCAGAGGCTAACGTCTAAGTCCATCAGCACGGTCCCAGCACCTTGCCCGCCAGCGCCGACCTAAGCGGTGCCAGTTGTCGCTGCATAGCCTCATCGACTTCAGGCAAGCGCAGTTGGTAAGCGCTCACTGATGGCTGCTCCAGCAGAACGCGCGCGGTACGCACGCCACGGCGCGCCAACACCTCCAGCGCGGCAGTGGCATCGGCCTGAGTCGCGAACCCGCCCAAAGATAGGCCAGGAGCCAACATGGCGTTGGTCAAAGGCTCAAAAGTCAGTTTGAGACTGGCCAATTGCGCGCGCTTTTTGTCCAATTCAGCCACATTCGCATATTTACCCATATAGACGATCCAGCGCTGCGGTGTAGTGACGCTTTCGAAACCCCAGGCACCCGGAGCCAATGTTGTCTCAAGCACACGACTCAGGGCGCTGGCCTGCGCTTCGTCAAACAAGCCCGCTTGCAGGCAGGCTTGTGCTCCTTGCACCTTCGGGCTGACGCGCAACTGCTCCGCTTCCTGGGCGCTGAGGATTTGAATAACTTGCGGGTTGATTTGCTGGGCCAGGCGTTGTGGCTCACGCTGTTGAGTTGGGCCAAAGCCATAGTCCAGCAGCCAGCCCTGACTCCAGGCGAAATATGCACTGTTGCACAACACCAAAATCAGCACCCAGAGTCGCAGCATCAATCCGGCCGATCAAGAGTTGCTGCCATTGCCACCGCTCCCAGGTCGCACGCTTACCTCCGAACTGCTCACTGGCACCAAGCCTTGTGCCGTCTGCACCAACAAAGCACCAACGCGATCGACCCCGAGAGCCACGCCCTGCGTGCCGTCGCTGAGCTCAACCGTGACACCGTGCAGCGCATCACGGGCATTGAAATCAGCCTGAAAAGGTGAAAATCCGTGTAGCTCGAAAACCTTGACTGTGTCGATTAGTGCACTGACCAAGCGTGCCAAGGCCGAGGGAGCGTCCACTCCCGGCAATAATTCCGACAGTCCAACCGGGGGCGTGCTTAGACCCAGCGCTTCAGGCATCGCGATGTTGAGCCCGATGCCAAGCACCACATATCGCCCCAGGCGGGCCTCACCCGAGCCCGCTGTTTCAATCAGAATGCCTGCCAATTTGCGCTGCTTCCACCACAGGTCATTGGGCCATTTCAGGCGAATGTCAGGGTGCAGGCACTTCGCCACGCTCAAACCCACGGCCAAGGACAAGCCCGACCAATCTTGCGGAGCGAGCAACAACCCTAATGAAAAAGTCAATACGGTTTGATCCGTACCACTCTGCCACTGGCGCCCCATCCGACCTCGCCCGGCTGTTTGCAGCTCTGCCACTAACAAGACCGGATCCGTGCGGCCAAGGCGGGCACGGCGCATCAACTCCGAGTTGGTTGAATCAATGCTTGGCAGAACTTCAACGCTAAAACCTGGCAGATTGGGTTCGACCGCCTGCCAAATAGCTTCACTGGGCCAGCGCACAGGGTTACTCATGGCTCAGCGTTTTTTACCTTTGGGCGCGAGCAAGGTGCCTCGGCAACTCGGCGCACCACACCAGCAGGGATATTCGGCCTTGAGCTTCTTGGTGTAGCGTTCGTCAATGATCAGGCCATAGTCGTAATGCAGTTCTTCTCCCGCAGAAATATCGCGTTGAGCCTTGATAAAAATCCGGCCCCCCCGCTGGTGCGCCTCGCAATTGCCAGCGCATGAATGGTTGATCCAGCGTGACGAGTTGCCCCCCACCAGCGCATCAATCACCCGGGTTGCATCAATGTGAAAATAAAAAGTGTGGTTTGGATTGGCCGGGTCATGGGGATGGCGTGCCTGGGCTTCTTCCCAGGTGATGATTTCGCCCACGTACTCGAAGAGGGTGTCACCCATGGCAATGTCCTGCATGGCAAAGACACCCTTGCCATGAATGCCAGAACGGCGAACCTGAATACGGCGAGAATTTTTCGGTGTTGCTTTGGACACGTTTGAAAATTTGGTATCGTGAACTCGTATGGGTGCGCGTGTGCGTGCCTACCTGTGTGTGCGCCCATGTACGGGCGCGAGAAAATGGATTGTAGTCAGATGAAAACATTGGTTATTGCAGAAAAACCTTCAGTCGCTCAAGACATCGTGCGGGCTTTAACGCCCTCGTCGGGCAAATTTGAGAAACACGATGAACATTTTGAGAACGACACCTACGTCGTCTCCAGTGCGGTCGGGCACCTGCTTGAGATCCAGGCACCGGAAGCTTATGACGTGAAGCGCGGCAAGTGGAGCTTTGCACACCTGCCGGTGATCCCTCCGCACTTTGACTTAAAACCAGTCGATAAAACCAAGACCCGCCTCAACGCAGTGGTCAAACTGGCCAAGCGCAAAGACATTGACAAACTCATCAACGCCTGCGACGCGGGCCGCGAGGGTGAGCTGATCTTTCGCCTGATCGAGCAATACGCTGGTGGCCTCAAGCCACTGGGGAAACCAGTCAACCGTTTGTGGCTGCAGTCCATGACCCCACAGGCCATTCGCGACGGCTTCAACACCCTTCGCAGCAACGCTCAAATGCAGCCACTGGCGGATGCGGCCCGCTGCCGCTCTGAGGCCGACTGGCTGGTCGGCATCAACGGCACACGTGCCATGACGGCCTTCAACTCGCGCGATGGCGGTTTCTTCCTGACCACCGTGGGGCGCGTGCAAACGCCCACGCTGAGCGTGGTGGTCGAGCGCGAAGAGCAGATCCGCAAGT
>CAIYNH010000991.1 GCA_903927495.1 uncultured beta proteobacterium | reverse complement strand
GCCAATATCGACGGTGATGATCCCCTTCATGTAAAGCCCTCAACCTTTCACCGCTCCGGCGGTCAGGCCGGTGATGATTTGCCGCGCCGCGATAAAGGTGAAGATCAGCGGCGGGACGGCAATTAGGCTTCCAAGCGCCATGATCTTGCCCCAGTCCACCCCGATGTCGGTGATGTAGAGCGAAGCCGCCACAGGCAGCGTTCGGGTAGCGCGGTCGGTTAAAACCAGTGCCAGGATAAATTCGTTCCAGGCAATGCGAAAGGTAAAAATAGAAGCAGCTGCCAGGCCGGGCTTGATCAGCGGCAGCACTACCTTGTAAAACACCTGGATCGGGCCACAGCCGTCAATGGCAGCGGCTTCCTCCAGTTCATGTGGAACCTGCAAAATGAAGCCATAGAGCAGCCAAATCGTAAAAGGCAGGTTGACTGCCACATACAGCAAAATCAAACCCGGCAATGAATTGATCAGCCCAGCCTGGCTCCACACCATGAATACCGGAACTGCCAGCACCGCCAAAGGCACGGTGCGCAGCAACAGCGTGGTGTAGGCCAAGGTCTTGCGACCGGCAAAGCGAAAGCGTGCCAAGCCATAGGCGGCCATGCAACCTAGCACCAAAGTGATTGCCGTTGACACCACACCCACCACCAAACTATTGGTCAGGTAGCGTGCAAAGCTGTCTTCACCCAGCACATCGCGGTAGTTTTCCAGCGTCGGCGTGAAAATAAAGTTAATGCCGGTGTTAAATATCTGCGTTTGCAACTTCAAGGAAGTTGCAAACATCAGTACGATCGGCGAGACACAAGCGATGGCCAGAAAAACCAGGGCTGCGTAATGCGCTGTCACCAGGGCTGGATGACGTTTCATCAGTGATCCTCCTCTTTCAGCGGGTTGGAAAGACTCAGTGCAGCCCAGGACAGACCGGCCACCACCACCAGCAACAGCACCGAAATGGCGGCTGCGCTGCCCAAGCGTTGGCTGACAAAGGCTGTCTTGTAGATGTGCAACGACAAGATTTCTGTGCTGTCTCCAGGTCCACCAAAAGTCAGGATGTAAATAACCTCCAGCACTCGAAATGCGTCAATCAGGCGCATCAAGAGGGTAATTGCGATCACGTGCATGACCATCGGCAACTTGACCCGGAACGTGGTTTGCCACCAGTTTGCGCCATCCATGCGCGCCGCCTCCAGCACCGAGCTGTCGACATTCGCCAGTGCGGCAATCATCATGATGAAAACAAAAGGTGTCCATTGCCAGATGTCGGCAATGATGATGGCGATGAAGGCTGTGTTTTCCTGCGCCAACCAACCAACCGGGGCGGCACCCAAGACACCCAGAATGGCGTTGAGCAACCCAAATTGGGCATCAAACAAATAGCGCCAGGTCAGCCCCACCGCAATCGGAGCAATCATCATGGGCAGGATGAACAGGGTTCGGAAAAAGGCCATGCCACGCACTTCCCCTTCCAGGGACAGGGCCAGCGCAATGCCCAGTGTCATCTCGGCCACGACACAGACCGCCGCGAACATCAAAGTGGTGGTGAGCGAACGCCACACCGCTGCGTCCCGAAAGGCGGCAACAAATGCCTCCATGCCGACCCACTTGGCCTCACTCCAGGGCGTTCCCATGCTCCAGTCATAAAAACCCAACTGCAGGGCAGACAGCAAGGGGTAGAGACAGGCGACGGCCATAACAACGACCGCCGGCCCAAGATAAACCACCGGAACCCAGGAAGGCGTGCGCATGCAAACTCCAATGCCAAATCAGCCGCTAACGCTGGATATATAAGCGTAAGCAGCTATTGTTGTTATAGCAACTGACGACTAGGCTTTGAGGTAGCCACCGCGTTTCATGATTTCTGTGACTTTGGGCACCATGCCGTTTAGTGCATCCTGCGGTGTCTTCTTGCCGGTCAGCGCTTCTGACACGGCCACGCCCAGCGCCTGGATGTTGATCTCATCCCATTCGGCAATGATGGGGCGCCAGTCCGGATCCGAGTATTCGAGTTGCTGGCGCAGCGTGATGTATTCCGGGTACTGCTTCACCATGTCGAGGTCGGACAAGGTCGAGTTGCGCGTTGGCACGCCACCGATGCGGGCCACGGCCTTGTCCTGTGCCTTGGAAGTCAGCCATTGCAGCAGCAAAAAGGCCGCATCGGCGTTCTTGGCATTTTTCGGAATGGCTAGGCCCAGACCGCCGGACTGCGACGAGTAGCGGGTGCCCTTGGGGTGCACCACATAGCTGACTTGGCCGCCAATCTTGGACACCGCCGGGTTGTTGACCTGGCCGAAGATCAGGGACGAATCAAGGTACATGGCCGCCTGGCCTTGCAGGAACGAGGTGATCATCTCGCCTTGCCCATAGCCGGGAATGCCGACCGGACCCGTGTCGGAAATGAGTTTCAGTGTTTTCAGTGCCTTGACACCAATCTCGTCGTTAAAGCGCGGCTTCCATTTGTCATCAAAGATTTTGCCGCCATAGGGATTCAAGTGCAGCAACCAGGCATGCACGCACTGGTGACCCGCTTGTCCGCGCGATGTCAGGGCACCCATGCCGGATTTTTCTTTCAGTATCGGCAGCAGTTTTTCCATGTCGGCGTAGGTCTCAGGGGCCGTCAGATTGAGCTTGGCAAAGACATCGCGACGGTAGGCCAGGATCGAGGTTTCAGCACCGTAAGGCAGTCCATACAGTTTGGCACCAGGTCCGGCCAGATAGCCTTTGGGGCCACCCACCAGACCGATGTTTTCCACATAGCGTGGCACCAGGTCCTTGAAGTCATAGTCGGGGTCAGCCAGCGCTGCGTTCTTGATGAAGGGTTCAAGCTCGCGGATCAGGTTTTTCTTGACGTATTCGCCTTTCCACATCACTACATAACAAACCAGATCGTAGTCGCCCGATGATTTGGCCATTTCAAGCAGTTGTTTGTCTTTCATGCGTGCCATCGCCAGCTTGTCAACCTCTACCTTGATGCCGGTTTGTTTGGTGAACTCGGGCAGCAGCTTGACCATGGCATCGTAGTGAGGATGGGCCGGAATGCTCATCACCACCGTTTGCCCCTTGTATTTGGCAAACCGATCTTGTGCGCGACCAATCAGTGGCAAGCCTGCGCCCAGCAGACTCAGGGCGCTGACACCCGTGGATTGGATAAGGGTTCTTCTTTTCATCATTGGCTCCAAAAGTTATAAAAAAATCAAACGCGAATTCTTTCTCCGCTGGCCTTGTCAAACAGGTGCAGAGCAGCAGGGTCCATCTCCAGGTTCACGGTCTGGCGCAGCAAGTCGGCTCTCTGGCCTGGCACCACAGCGGTGACGCGGCCTTCGGACGATCCAACCAATTTACCCACCAGCAGGGACTCCATGCCAAGGTACTCCACCACGTCGACCTGCAACTGCAGCATGCCGGGGCCGGACGCGAGATGTAGCGTCTGGGGGCGCACGCCGGCAATCATTGGCTTGCCTTGTGGGGTTGAGTTGAGCACCGGGAAAGCAAAGCCCGGTCCTTTGAGCATCAGATTGCCGCCTTGCGCCTGCACCATTCCTTCCAGCAGGTTCATGCTGGGCATGCCGATGAAGCCGGCGACAAACAAGTTGGCTGGTTGGTTGAACACCTCCGAGGGGCTGCCCACCTGTTGAATATGTCCCTTGTCAAAGATGACAATACGCGAGGCCAGCGTCATGGCTTCGACCTGATCGTGGGTGACATAGATGGTGGTTTTGCCCAGGCGCTCATGCAACAGCGCCAGTTCGGTGCGCATATGGGCGCGCAATTTTGCATCCAGGTTGGAAAGGGGTTCATCGAACAAAAAAACCGAAGGTTCGCGCACGATGCAGCGGCCGATCGCAACCCGCTGACGTTGCCCGCCTGAGAGTTCTTTGGGTTTGCGCTGCAGCAAGTGGCTGATATTCAAAATTGACGCGGCATCGTTGACCCGTCGGGTGATCTCGCTCTGGCCGATGCCGGCCAATTCCAGCGCGAAGCTCATGTTATGCGCCACGTCCATGTGCGGGTAGAGGGCATAGTTCTGGAACACCATGGCGATGTCGCGTGCCATAGGTGCCATATGGGTGACATCTTTTCCCTTGATGAAAATTTGCCCCTCGCTGACCTCGTCAAGTCCGGCAATCATGCGCAAAGTGGTCGATTTGCCGCAACCTGATTCTCCCAGCAACACCACAAATTCGCCTTGCACAACGTCCAAATTTAGATCCTGCACGACTCGAACCGGACCAAAGCACTTGCCCACGCCTTTTAGCTGCAGCCCAATTTCTTCTCGATTCATTGTGTCTCCTGTCTCGCGCAAGTCATCAGCTGACTATCCACACATTTGCCGGCTAATGGTTATTTTTACATTAAGTCATATCAAACCAGCTGGATTTTCCTAAAGGAAAGAGGGGAACGGCAGATCCGTTTCTTTGCTGAAGACATCATCGAAACCGCGCTCGTAGTGGTACTCCATGTCGTCCTTGTTCTCGGGAAAGACAAACTTGCCGCCAACCTGCCAGATGTAGGGTTTGAAGCGGTATTTCAGGCGGTCTTTCTTCATGTTCCAGAGCATGGTGATCTCCATCGGGTCGGCCATGAAGTTGGACCAGATGTCGTGGTGGTAGGCAATGACCACCTTGCAGTTCAAGGATTCAGCCATGCGCAGCATGTCCGACGAGGTCATCTTGTCGGTGACACCGCGCGGATTTTCGCCATAGGACCCCAGTGCCACGTCGATCTTGTGCTCATTGCCGTGTTTGGCGTAGCCGTTGGCGTAGTGCGAATCGCCGCTGTGGTAAAGCGAGCCGCCGGGTGTCTTGACCAGGTAGTTGACTGCCACGTCGTCCATGTCGCCAGGCAGCTTGCCCTTGGCCGTCTGATCGGCGGGAATAGTCAGTGCCATCGTGCGATCAAAGGCTTCAAGCACAACGATCTCAACGTCGCCCACCTTCACCACATCACCTGGCCGCACAGTGGTGATGCGCTCGCGTGGCACGCCCCACTTCAGCCACACGTCGGTGCTGGACTGTGGGCCAATGAAGGGCACCGTGATTGGACAGTTCTTGAGTACCGCAGCGGCCACGTTGATGTCGATGTGGTCGTTGTGTGTATGGGTAGACAACACGGCATCAACCTGCCGGATGGCGAAGGGGTCGATCACAAAAGGTGACACCCGCAAGTTGCGCTGCAGCTTGACGCAGCCCGTCATGCGCGCCATCTGGTGGTGTGGATCCATGAGCGGGTTCTTCATGCTGCGTTTGCCGGTGCCGCACCACAGGTCGATGCAGATGTTGGTGTTGCCTTCGGTCTTCACCCAGATGCCGGTGCAGGCCAGCCACCACATGGCAAAGCTGCCGGGTGCCACGACTTCGCGTTCAATTTCTTCGTTAAGCCAGGTGCCCCATTGTGGAAAGGTACTCAAGACCCATGATTCTTTGGTGATTTCATCAACTTTTGCCATCTGCTACTCCGATTTGAAACGTTCAATTAGATCAAATTGTTCTGACTTTCGGAATAATATGACTATTTGAATGGCATATCAAGATCATTTTGATGTTTTTCAAGAATATTTGAAAAAATTCGGCCTTGATCTCTGAATCAAGTCCGAAGCGAATGACTTAGGCATTGTGCTCACGCTTGGCGATAATTGGCACATAAGGAGACAAGCAGCATGAACATCAAGGCAATCATTTTTGACGTGGACGGCACCTTGGCTGACACCGAAGACGGGCACCGACAGGCCTTTAACAAAGCCTTTTTGGAAACCGGACTGAGTTGGCATTGGGATCTGGATCTGTATGACAAGCTGCTGGCGGTCACAGGTGGCAAGGAGCGCATCAAATATTTTGTCAGCAACTTTCCAAACGACTTTAGCAAGCCTGCTGATTACGAGGGTTTTGTTAAAAACTTGCACGTAATAAAGACGCGGCACTACACCAACATGGTGCGTGACGGCCTCATCCCGCTGCGACCTGGCATCAAGGAGCTCATTTACGCGGCCCACAATTCCGGTCTGCAATTGGCCATTGCCACCACCACGGCACCAGAGAATGTTGCGGCACTGCTGGAACTTGGTCTTGACAAGGATTGGAACAAAATGTTTGGCGCTGTAGGCTGTGGTGATATGGTGGTCAACAAAAAACCGGCACCCGATATCTATTTATGGGTCGTGGAGAAGCTGGGACTTTCGGCTG
>CAIYNH010000990.1 GCA_903927495.1 uncultured beta proteobacterium | reverse complement strand
CATGAAAGGTCTGGCCGGACTTGATTTCAACCGGTTGCAGCTTCTCCCCTTGCTCAATGACCACATCGACTTCATCACCGGTGTTATTACGCCAAAAATACAAATTGGAGGCCAACCCCTGGTTGAACCGGTGCTTGAGCAGTTCGCTGATCACCCAGTTTTCAAACAGCGCACCGCGTGCCGAGTGGATGGCCAGGTGCCCCGCATCGGCAATGCCCATCAAATAGGCCGCCAGCCCCGTGTCGTGAAAATACAACTTGGGCGTTTTCACCAGGCGCTTGCCAAAATTCTGGTGGTGGGGCTGCAGCAGAAAAACCACGTAGCCCGCCTCCAAAACTGACAGCCAGGCCGCAATGGTTTTGTGCGTCACGCCACAATCATTGGCCATCGCCGACATGTTGAGTAGCTGACCACAACGCGCCGCGCACATTTTGAGAAAGCGCTGGAACAGGCTCAGGTTTTGCACCTCAATGAGCTGGCGCACATCGCGCTCTACATAACTCATCACGTAATTGGAAAACCACTGCGCAGGAGCTAGATCGCGGTCATACAGGGGCGGGTACAAGCCGCGCCACAGCAGATCATTCAGATGGTTGATCGCTACCCCGCCTTGCTGCAACTCCTGGGTTGAAAACGGCAGCAGTTGAACCAGGCCCACGCGCCCAGCCAGCGTTTGGGTGAGGTTGGACAGCAAGCCAAACTGCTGTGAGCCGGTCAGCACAAACTCGCCCATCCGTTGGTCTGCATCGACCCGGGTCTGCAGGTACGAAAACAAGGCCGGGCAGCGCTGCACCTCGTCCAGAATCGCGCCCTGCGGATAGCGCGCCAAAAAACCGCGCGGGTCTTCGGTGGCAAATGCCCGGGTGTCGAGGTCTTCCAGTGACACATAGGGTTTGGCCGCAAAGGTGGTTTGCGCCAGCGTGGTTTTGCCGGACTGGCGCGGCCCGGTGATCGCCAAAATAGGGTAGCCCCGCGCGAGGCCTTGCAGGGTGGAAGTGGCTTGACGCAGAATCATGTTTACAAATTGGGAATTTAATAACCAAATTGTAATACTTGATGCCTTCCGGTGGGATTCGGACTTCAGCGCGAAACATGGCGTGGACACCATCCAGCAGGGCGCAAGGGGCATTCATGGCGGCCATAAAACCACCGGACCAGCGCTTTCAATATGGTGCATTTGCGTTATATGCAAACACAACGATGACCAATAGACTGCCCACGTGACAAGCAATTTCTCGAACGGGAGACCAACAATATGATCAACAACCTCGATTTTCCTAACGGGACCCTTATGCCGAGATCTTGCGCTGTATCAGCGCCTTCGGCCCCCCTTTTGACGGGCAGTCCGCCCGTCGAGTCGGTCTTGAAGAGTCCTACGATCAAAGCAACCGCCGCACCCTCACTTGACGCAGTATTTCGTTCGAGCCGGGTGCGGGCCTGGGTCCCCCAGCATCTGATCGACAGTCTCTATGCAAAAGCCGTCAATTAATTGCCCCTTTTGCGCTGCAGCGACTAATGGCGCCATAGAAATTGATGCAAACCTCTGGGCGGTCGATTGCCGTCGCTGTCAGGCTATCGGTCCGAGAGCCAGCGAGGCCAGTTTCGCGGTGGATCTATGGAACCATGTATCAACGTTAGAGGTACTAGCCAACGAAATGGGAGAAGTGCATTGAAGGATTTCTTGCATTCTCATGACAATCTTTTTTGCGTTCGGCACCAGCGGTCGTGTTTTTGGCATCGACGAAGTTCGTTATGAATCGGTGGACGAAGGGTATGCACAAACCATTGTCGAAAAGTTTGATCCCCATTGCGACTGAAATCTCTTATCAGATCATTTGGCAATCGGTAAGAAATGGAGTCTGCAAGTGATCTTTCAGAAGTCTTCTTCGTTGACGAATCTCTCAAAACAAATCAATCGACCT
>CAIYNH010000989.1 GCA_903927495.1 uncultured beta proteobacterium | reverse complement strand
GCGGCTTTGTGCTGCCCATCTTGTTTGGCGCCTTGTTGGACCTGACCGGCATTCGTTCCAGCGCGTTCATGCTGATGTACGGTGTGGTCTGGGTGTCGCTCATCTGGATGTACTTCACCGAAGTGCGCCGCAGCGATCTCATGGGCAAGAGATCCACCGTTTTCAGCGTGCAGAACTAAGAATTTCTAGCAACATCTACACGCTATGAATTCCGCAACTCAAAGCAGGGCAGCCAGCGCAGACTGGTGCCCAGCAGACACCAATTTCCGGGAAACCAAAGGCAAATCTGTGGTCTTCATCGATACCGCGGTTTATGGCTCACTAACCGAGAGTGAATTCTTTTTGATGATCGGTACACGTGCCGCCGCGCCTTTTGTTTCCCGTCTTTTCTTTATGCAAGCTCCGGTGGGGGCGTTTGCCAAGAAATATCCGCTTTCATCATTTGACAGGGAAATGATGGCGGGTGGGTTTTGATGGGCAAGAAACGCAAAAATTTCAGTTCATTGTTTGAAACCAGAGGGTCACGGTATGAGTAAATATGGGCAGTCAGGATCGGTCAGTGCTAGTGGATCGACCAGCTACAGTTCGGCAGATATTGCGCATTGGAACCCGGAGGACAATACCTTTTGGGAATCACACGGTAAAAAAATTGCCAGTCGCAATTTGTGGATTTCGATACCCAGCCTATTGCTAGGTTTTGCCATCTGGGTGATGTGGGGGATCGTCGTGGTGCAGATGCTCAACCTCGGTTTTCCTTTCAAACCGGCGGAGTTGTTCACATTGACCGCCATTTCTGGATTGATGGGTGCTACTTTCCGCATTCCTGCATCATTCTTCATCCGCCTCAGTGGCGGGCGCAATACGATCTTTTTGACCACAGCGCTGTTGATGATTCCGGCCATTGGAACAGGCTTTGCATTGCAGGACAAAACCACGCCACTGTGGGTGTTCCAGATCTATGCGTTCTTGTCAGGCATTGGTGGCGGCAACTTTGCTTGCTCGATGTCCAACATCAGCGGCTTCTACCCAAAGCGCTTGCAAGGTACCGCGCTCGGTCTGAATGCCGGCTTAGGTAATTTCGGTGTAACCACCACACAGATTTTGATCCCGTTGGTAATGACCGCCGGTATCTTTGGGACCATCGGCGGCGAGTCCATGACCTTGATCAAAGATTCGGGGTGGATTTTTGGAAAAATCCTGGCAGGAACTCCCACGTATATTCAAAACGCCGGGTTTGTCTGGTTGTTGGCGTTGCTGCCGCTGGGTTTTATCGGGTTTTTTGGTATGAACAACCTGCTGCCCTTGTCCCCTAACTATGGCGGCACACTGGCGGGTATGGTCAAAATACTTTATCTTTGGCTGTTGACATGCATCGTAGGCGTGGTTGGGCTTTATCTGTATCTGCCAGCCCCCACCGGCTTGGGTCTGCTCAATATGTGGGTAGCCTTGCCACTGATCATGATCGCCATGCTGTTTGTGATGAAGCTTGCCGCGTTTGGCGAGATGAAGGTCGGTATCACCAAGCAGTTCGCCATTTTTAGCAACAAACATACCTGGTCAATGTCCGCTCTTTATGTCGTGACATTCGGCTCATTCATTGGTTTTTCGATGGCGCTGCCCTTATCCATCACAGTGATTTTTGGTGTGCAGCATGTGCTTGATCCTGCAACCGGCTTGATGGCACATACTCTAAAGAACCCTAATGCACCTTCGGCGTTGACCTATGCCTGGATCGGCCCGTTTATTGGCGCATTGATTCGCCCGGTCGGCGGCTGGATTTCTGACAAAGTGGGCGGTTCCATCGTCACCCAGATCATTTCAGCTGTGATGGTGGCATCGTCTGCTGCAGTGGGCTACATGATGATGTTGGCCTACAAGTCAGCTACGCCTGAAGAGTATTTCCTGCTATTCATGGTGCTGTTTGTGATCTTGTTTGCCGCTACCGGATTGGGCAACGGTTCTACCTTCCGCACAGTGGGTGTGATTTTTGATCGACAACAGGCGGGCCCTGTGCTCGGCTGGACTTCGGCTGTAGCCGCCTATGGTGCATTCATCGCACCAGTCGTAATTGGCGCACAGGTCAAGGCCGGAACGCCCGAATATTCAATGTATGGCTTTGCCGTGTTTTACGCCTTGTGTCTGGTGTTGAACTGGTGGTTCTACCTGCGCAGCAATGCCTATATCAAAAATCCTTAACAGTTCTATTTATTCGCCAGCATTCTCACAGGCAGAGCTGTTGGCACCTTAGTTCGGCAACAACAAATGGAGACATCGTCAATGAAAAATCGAACCTTCGCAACCCGGCTATCAGGAGCAATTCTGATGGGCAGTGGTTTGTTGGCCTCACCTTGGGCCATTAGCCAGGAAGCAGCCAAGCCAGGTGCCGCAGCATCGACACCCGTCGCAGCAGCGTCAGCCGAAGCGACAGCGCCTAAAGCAGCACCGGCAGCAGCGTTACCGTCGGCCGCGCTCATTGCGCAGGGCCAGGGCCTGTTTCTTGGCACCACGCGTTTAAGTGCCGGTGGCCCAGCCTGCAACTCATGTCATAACGTGGTCAATGATGCCGTTCCCGGTGGTGGCTCGTTGGCCAAAGATATGACCAAAACCTTCACCCGTCTTGGGGCTGGTGGAATCCTGGAAAAGTTACCTCAAAAAGGCGAGGAGTCACCTTTCCCGGCAATGCAGGCAGCTTACATTGGACGCGAACTTAGCGAGTCCGAAGTACCCGCGCTGGTGGCTTTTTTGCAGAATGCAGACATCCAATCCGCATCCCAGAAGCCTAACGATATAGGTTCAAAAATGCTCATGGCCGGTGCCGGCGGTGTCGCCTTTTTGCTGTTGCTGTTCTCGTTAATCGGCAGCGGACGTAAGCGCAGGTCCGTCAACTCGGAGCTCTTTGATCGGCAAATCAAGAGCACCTAACGCGCCACCACTTTCATAAACATCAGCTACTAAGTAACTTGAGGAGAAACACATGGGTTGGATTAAAGACATCATCGCACCAGACACTCGCAAATGGGAGGAGTTCTACCGTAATCGTTTTCAGCACGACAAGGTGGTGCGCAGTACACACGGCGTGAACTGCACCGGGGGCTGCTCTTGGCAAATTCACGTTAAAGAGGGTATTGTGGTCTGGGAAACACAGCAGCTTGACTACCCGTTATTGGAAGACAAACTGCCCCCTTATGAGCCGCGCGGTTGCCAGCGGGGTATTTCTTTCTCTTGGTACTTGTACAGCCCCCTGCGCATCAAATATCCACTGATTCGCGGCGCCCTGGTGGATGCTTACCGTGCTGAGAAAGAGAAGCATGGTGACCCCATGAAAGCATGGGCCGCCTTGCAAAATGACCCGGTCAAGCGCAAGGCCTATCAGACTGCCCGTGGCAAGGGAGGTTTTCGTCGTACCAGTTGGGACGAGGTGAATGAGATCATGGCGATCGCCAACATTTACACCGCCAAAAAACATGGGCCAGACCGGGTTTTTGGATTCTCGCCAATTCCAGCCATGTCAATGATCAGCTACGCTGCCGGGGCTCGCTTCTTCCAGCTCTTTGGTGGTGTCAATCTGAGTTTCTATGACTGGTATTGCGACCTGCCCACGGCCATGCCGGAAATCTGGGGTGAACAAACCGACGTGTGTGAAAGCGCCGACTGGTACAACGCCAAGATGATTGCAGACATGGGTGCTTGCTTGAACATGACGCGCACGCCAGACTGTCATTTCTTTGCTGAGTCGCGCCACAACGGCACCAAGACTGTGGTTTTCGCACCCGACTTTTCCATGGTCAGCAAGTTCGCAGACCAGTGGGTGCCGCTGCACGCTGGTAGTGACGGTGCTTTCTGGATGGCGGTCACACATGTCATCCTGAAAGAATTCCATCATGACCAGCAGACCCCCTATTTTCTTGAGTACACCAAGCGCTACACCGACAGCCCGATGCTGGTGGTGCTGAACAAGGAAGGCAATCACTACCTGCCGGGTCGCCTGTTGCGCGCCAATCAGTTAGGCAAACACAAGGACATCGAAAACGGAGATTGGAAATTTGTCAACATTGATGCCACGACGGGTAAGTTGGTGGTGCCCAAGGGGTCTATCGGTCACAAGTACGACAAGGCCGGGGGTCAGTGGAACATGAAGTATGAGGACAGCAGCAGCGATATCTCATTCGATCCGCTGCTCACCTTGCTCAATCAAAGCGACGAAGTGTTGCCAACCGAGTTCACCGAGTTTGGCTTGGACAAAAAAGCCATTCGCGGTGTGCCGGTCAAATACGTCGACAGCGTCGACGGCAGGGTAGCGGTAGCCACAATTTACGACTTGATCATGGCCCAGTATGGTGTCAGCCGTGGTCTTGCTGGTGACTACCCGCAGGACTACAGTAACAAGGATGCAGCTTATACCCCGGCCTGGCAGGAAATTTTTACCGGCATTGACAGCAAGACAGTGTTGCAGTTTGCCCGGGAATGGGGCAATACCGCAAAGGTGACAGAAGGCAAGTGCATGATCATTGTGGGTGCCGGCATCAACCACTGGTATCACGGC
>CAIYNH010000988.1 GCA_903927495.1 uncultured beta proteobacterium | reverse complement strand
TCTGAGCCCGACTCGGGGTGACGCGGCTGACTCAATCAAGCGACATCGGGCCGAATCGGGATCCGACCCCAAAATCACTGCGGCTGTGGCGGTTGCGGAAAGCGAAATGCAAAGTCCAATTCAGGTCAGAATAGTTTCGGCGCAAAAAATCAAAATCCCTGCAGCAAGCTGCGGGGTATCGGGTACCAAAATACAAATACAGGGGAAACGCCTCAAGGGGCGGGGAATTTGCCCTCAGCGATTCAAAATGAAATGACCCACCTGCTCTGCAAGCCTTGTCTTGCTGCGGACCACCTCACGGCAGAATAAGAGTTGGTGCCAATTTGAAGCGCGCTCGTTCGTGCCAACAAGTCAATCCAGCGTTGATATATTATGGCAACCGATGGAATTTACTTTTGCCTCGGCCAAGGTGCCCGTCTTTCCTTGCTTGACCTGTTCAATATTACTGGAGTTCATACATGCGATTCAAACTGTTAGCTGCACTGGCACTGATTGCCAGCACCGCCTCGACGGCCGCTCTGGCCCAGTCCGGCACTCTTGACAAAATCCGTACCAATGGTGCGGTGACCCTGGGGCACCGCGATGCCTCCGTGCCATTCTCGTACATGGATGACAAACAGCAGCCGATCGGCTATGCCATGGATTTGTGTCTGAACATTGTTGAGGCGATCAAGACCGAACTGAAACTACCCGGCCTCAAGGTCACTTACCAACCTGTAACCTCCGCCACCCGCATTCCGCTCATGGCCAACGGCACCATCGACCTGGAGTGCGGTTCCACCACCAACAATGCCGAGCGGCAAAAACAGGTGGCTTACACCATCACCCACTTTGTGACCGCTAACCGCTTTGTCGCGAAAAAAGCCGACAACTTGCATACGCTGCTTGACCTCAAAGGCAAGACAGTGGTGTCAACTTCGGGCACCACCAACATCAAACAAGTGACTGAACTCAATGGTGCACAAAAACTGGGCATCAACATCCTGGCAGCCAAAGACCACGCCGAAGCGTTTCTGATGGTTGACACTGGGCGCGCTGCAGCGTTTGTGATGGATGACATTTTGCTGGCCGGGCTGGTTGCCGGCCATGCCACTCCTGCGCAATTCACGATCTCAAAAGAGGCGATGTCCACCGAACCCTACGGCATCATGCTGCGCAAGGACGACCCGGCCTTCAAGCGCGTGGTCGACGATGCCATGACCAAGCTCTTCAAGAGTGGTCAGATCACCAAAATTTATGACAAATGGTTCATGTCGGCAATCCCGCCGCGCGGCATCAATTTGAATATCCCCATGGGCGACGCGATGAAACGTGTGGCGGCCAAACCTACCGATTCTCCTGATCCAGCTGCTTACCAATAAGCCCAGAAACTGGCAAACCACCCACACAGGCAAGGTTTGCCAGATTTGAATCGTTCGTCCAACCTGCGGAGACCACCTTGAACTACAACTGGAATTGGGGCATTTTCTGGGAACTGTCCCCCGATGCCAGTGGCACCTACTGGGACACGCTGATGCGTGGTTTGGTCTGGACCTTGGCCACTGGTTTGAC
>CAIYNH010000987.1 GCA_903927495.1 uncultured beta proteobacterium | reverse complement strand
TCAACACACAAAACTGGCCACCAAATATAGAAGGTTGAGCGTTGAAGCACGTCTAAACATATCAGGAACATCAAAATGCAAGCGATAGAACTCAAATACAAATCCCAGGGGGTTGCGAAGTATTACTTCATAGCCGCACTGGCACTTTTCACTGCTCAAATCATCTTTGGCATCATGCTGGGATTGCAATACGTGATTGGCGACTTGGCCTTTCCGTACATTCCCTTCAACCAGGCGCGCATGGTGCATACCAATCTGCTGATTGTCTGGCTGCTGTTCGGTTTTATGGGGTCAGCTTATTACCTGGTTCCCGAAGAGACAGAAACAGAGCTCTACAGTCCGAAACTTGCCATGCTCCTGTTTTGGGTGTTTTTGGTGGCCGGCGCGCTAACCATCGTCGGCTACCTGGCCGTGCCCTATGCCAAACTGGCAGAACTCACCGGCAACGAGCTACTGGCGACCATGGGCCGGGAATTTCTGGAGCAACCGCTTCCGACCAAAGTGGGCATCGTGATTGTTGCCTTGGGATTTTTGTTCAACATCAGCATGACCATTCTTAAAGGTCGGAAAACCAGCATTTCACTGGTACTGCTGATGGGGCTGTGGGGCTTGGCGCTGATGTTCCTGTTCAGTTTTGTGAATCCGGACAACCTGGTGCGCGACAAGATGTACTGGTGGTTTGTGGTGCACCTGTGGGTGGAGGGCACCTGGGAACTGATCCTGGGGTCACTCTTGGCCTTTGTGTTGATCAAGACCACGGGCGTGGACCGCGAAGTGATCGACAAATGGCTTTACGTGATTATTGCCATGGCCTTGATTACCGGCATATTGGGCACGGGTCACCACTTTTTCTTTATTGGCATGCCTGAATACTGGTTGTGGGTTGGCAGCATTTTCTCGGCGATGGAACCTATACCCTTCTTCATGATGACTGTTTTTGCCTTCAACATGGTGCAGCGCCGTCGCCGAGACCACGCCAACCAGGCCGCGCTGCTGTGGGCCGTTGGCTGCTCGGTGGTGGGGTTCTTGGGCGCGGGTCTGTGGGGCTTCATGCACACCCTGAGCTCGATCAATTTCTACACCCACGGTACACAGATCACGGCGGCCCACGGTCACTTGGCGTTTTACGGTGCCTACGTGTTGGTGGTGATTGCCATGATCAGCTACGCCATGCCGACCTTGCGTGGACGTGAAGCCAACAACCGTCGCGCACAAAACTTTGAAATGTGGTCGTTCTGGATCATGACGATCAGCATGGGTTTGATGGTGCTGGCCTTGACTGGCGCAGGCATACTGCAAGTTTGGCTGCAACGTCTGCCGACTGAAGGAGCCATGCCCTTCATGGCGACACAAGACCAGCTGCATTTTTTCTACTGGTTGCGGGTGGCGGGCGGTGTCGGCTTCCTGATTGGCTTGCTGAACTATCTGTACAGCTTTTTTGCGGCTCCAGGGGCCGATGAAGCCGAGCTCCCAGTGCCAACAGGCGTGATGCACCGCCGGATGAAACCGGCCTGAGCCTGTAAGCATGCCCAACGTTCCGTTTTACGCAGAGCAGGCCGGTGAATGCAGGTTGTTTGAACATGCGTGGCGCAAGCAACTTCCGCTGCTGATCAAAGGGCCTACGGGATGTGGCAAAACCCGCTTTGTCGAGCACATGGCGGCACGCCTCAATCGGCCCCTAGTCACCGTGTCATGTCACGACGACCTGAGTGCCGCAGATTTGGTTGGACGGTTTTTGATTGGCAATGGCAATACTCGGTGGTCGGACGGGCCCTTGGCCCGCGCCGTTCGTCAAGGGGCAATTTGTTACCTTGATGAAGTGGTGGAGGCGCGCAAAGATACCACGGTGGTGCTGCACCCGCTGGCAGACGACAGGCGTATTCTGCCGATTGAGCGCACCGGTGAAGAATTGGCCGCTCCAGCAGAATTCATGCTGGTGATTTCCTACAACCCCGGCTACCAGAATCTGCTCAAAGGGCTCAAACCCAGCACCCGCCAGCGTTTTGTCAGTTTGAGCATGAGCTACCCAACACCGCAAGTCGAACAGTCCATTGTGCAAACCGAAACCGGCATTTCTGAAGCACAGGCCAGGCAACTGGTGCAGTTGGCCAAGACCTTGCGCTCGCTCACAGAGCACGATCTGGAAGAAACCGCTAGCACCCGTTTGCTGGTATCAGCTGGGCGCTTGATAGCATCAGGCTTGCCGATGCAAATCGCTTGCCAGGCTGCCATCATTGACGCGCTGACCGATGACATCGGCACCGCCCTGGCTTTGAGTGAAGTGGTGCGCGCACTGTTTGGCGATGCCGCCTGAGCCGCTGTCACGGGTTGGCGGCAGGTCTCTAGCAGTGCCCAAGCGTCTCAATTCGGCTCGATTGCAGCGCTGGCGACTGCTAACGCAAACCGGGTTTTTTGCGCTGTTTGTGCTGGCTCCGGCCCTCAATTTGTTGCGTTTTGATCTTTATGACACACAGTTATGGCTTTTTGGTCAGCACTGGTCACTGGGAATTGACGCGCTCGCACACGGACAAATTGATGCCACGGCAGCCGCGCTACAAATTGTCTGGCGAGCGTTTATTCCGGCACTGTTATTGATAGCTGTATTTTTAGGTATTGCCTACCGCTATGGACGCCTGTATTGCGGTTGGTTGTGCCCGCATTTCTCGATGGTAGAGGGACTCAACACGCTGCTGCAGCGGGCTTGCGGTAAATTGAGCTTGTGGGACAAGAGTCCAACCCCACGGGCAGGTGCCACACCCGAACCACTTTGGTGGCCGATATTTGGCCTGAGTTGTGCCTTGATGGGTTTTCTTTGGGCAATTACCCTGCTCACCTATTTGTTGCCACCCAGTGTGATATGGGACGGCCTGCTACAAGGCACGCTGAGCCCCAATCAAACTCGTTTTCTGCTGGTTGCCAGTACCCTCTTCACGCTCGAATTTGCATTTGCCAGGCATTTGTTTTGCCGCTTTGGTTGTGCCGTTGGTTTATTCCAAAGTCTGGCCTGGATGGCCAACCCGAAAGGCATGGTGGTGGCCTTTTCAAGAGATCGTGCGCGCGACTGCAAGACCTGTGACCAGCCCCGTGGCTCGGCCTGTGATAACACCTGCCCAATGCGTCTGAACCCCCGAAATATCAAGCGCATGATGTTCTCATGCGTGCAATGCGGCGCATGTTTGATGGCCTGTGATGCAACCCAGCAAGCACAGCAGCGCACACCCACGCTGGAGTGGCAAGTAGGCGCAGATGCGTTGCGTGAAACCCTGCGCCAACGACAGCGTGAAAAAGCAGGGCATGATTGATGGAAGAACTGGTGGGACGCTGGTGGCACCAAACCATCACCAAGATGGCGCGCCAGGATCATCCGGCGGCAACAGTGCATTTGCAGGACATGCAAAAGTCCATTGGCATCTTTTTCCGTGCGGCAGGCGGTGCACCAGCACTGCGATTTGCACCAGCATCCAAGCAATTGGTAGGCGGCAAACGGCACTGGTTGCAAAAACTGGCAGGCAGTGGGCAACGCGCAGACACCGCCCAACTGGAACCGGATGTGCTGGCGCTTCCGACCACATTGGCTGTGTTTGACAGCACCCAACTGAACCGCGACCTGTACCTGTGGTTTGCGATGCTGTCAGCGTGTTTTATCGACAACGGTGACTGGATTGCCGACAACCTGCACGCCACTCGAGCCGCGCTGCTTGAGTTTCCCGGTTTTGCCGCGAGATACCAGGCCCTGTTGCAAGCCCATCTGGCCCAGCGTCCTGAACCACACCATCTGACAGGTGCCACGGCACTGGCGGAGGCCGCAGTTCAAAAGGCATTATCAGGACAATACTGCGGCCAGCTCGCCTACCAACCGCACGATGTCGCGGCGGTCTGGTTGTGGCTTAGCGCAAGAACCACGGCTGGTCGCCAGGCCAGCGGCAAAACCGCCGCGCTTCGCCCGTACCCGCCAGCAAGCAACCATCCACAACGCCGCCGCAGCCAAACCACCAATCACGAGCAAAGTCGCAACGCTATGGTGTTGCCATTCCGTGCCGAAGCCCTGATGTCGTGGAGCGAGAAGGTGCACGTCAACCGCAGCACTGACGATGAAGACGACGGCAATGCCCTGAATGCTGCCAACGACATGGACCTGCTCTCGGTCGCACCTGACGGGCAATCGCTGGCTTCGCGCGTCAAGTTTGACCTGGATTTACCCAGCAGCAGTGCCGACGACACTCCCATTGGGGCAGGCATTCACTTACCGGAATGGGATCATCGGCGTGGACTATTGTTACCAGACCATTGCCTGGTGCAAGTCGTGCAGGCTCAAAATTGCGCTCCTTTCACACCCTCGCCGGCCCTGCGGCTGACCGCCAGACGCCTGCGTCGTCGCCTTGAAACCCTGCGCGATGCGCCACGTTCCTTGCACCGACAAGACAGTGGTGACGATCTCGACCTGGATGCCTGGGTACGTTTTCATGCCGATCAATTAGACGACCGCATTGCCTGCAGCGACACACCCGCTATTTACACCCGCCGGGCCCGCCTGGATCGCAGTCTGGCGACCCTGCTATTGGCCGACCTGTCACTCTCAACCGATGCTTACGCGACACCGCTGGCCAGGGTGATTGATGTGATTCGCGATGCGCTGTTTGTCTTTGGCGAGGCGCTGTCCGCCACGGGTGATCCGTTTGCCATTTGGGGCTTTAGCTCGGTGCGACGTCAGCATGTGCGGATGCAGTACCTGAAAGCATTTGCGGATCGCTGGAGTGATGTCAGTCGCGCCCGTGTCGGTGCCATTAAACCCGGCTATTACACCCGCATGGGTGCCGCAATTCGCTACGCCACCAGGCAATTGGCAGCGCGACCGGAGCGTAAGCGGTTGCTGATGCTGCTCACTGATGGCAAACCCAACGACCTCGACATCTATGAGGGTCGCTATGGTCTGGAAGACACCCGCCAGGCCGTGCGTGAGGCCCAGGCGGCCGGATTAACCTCTTTTTGCATCACCATTGATGAAAAAGCACACGACTACCTGCCGGTGCTATTTGGTCAAAACGGCTACGCTATGGTGCACAGGCCACAAGACCTTGCCAGTCAACTTACGCAAGCCTGGGCGAAAGTCTCTCAGCGCTAATCCATTTTCTAAATCATCCCTGTCGTTGTGGACTCTTCTCACCCTGTCGTGCTGCAGCAATGTCTGCAGCTCAGTGACTCAATACGAATGAATTAGAAATGGAATATGGGATGAGGAGCGTTGTATAGTTCGCATCCACTTGTCACCAGCCACTCCAGGGTAGATCATGAAATCCAATAACGAACCGTTCGACATGCAACACTACCTGTCCGTCATACCGCTGTTTAGCAGTTTGTCGGACGCAGAACGGACAACCCTGAGTGCTGGGTGTCAACTCAAACGACTCTCACGCGGTGACATGGTGCTCAGAACTGGCGAGCTTTGCGATGCCTTTTATGTGGTCATTCTGGGACAGGTCAAACTGTACGTAGCAACGCCAAACGGGCAGGAAAAAGTGATCGAAATTGTCAGTCCGGGTCGAAGTTTTGCTGAGGCTATGATGTTTTTGGAAATACCTGCCATCCTGAATGCCCAATCTCTGACCGACACCTTGCTGCTTTGTGTGAGTAAGAAAACAGTTTTCAGTGAGATCTCGCAAGACCCACGTTTTGCACTGCGGATGCTGGCTGGCATTTCCAAACGCCTTCACGGTTTGGTGCAGGACGTGGAAGGTTACGCACTGCACAGTGGCATGCAGCGCCTGATTGGCTACCTGCTGCGCGATGTGGAAGATGTCGATGCCCGTAGCCCAGGAGTGATTACGGTGTCCCTGCCCGTCAGCAAGGCCACGATAGCGTCGCGCCTATCCTTGACGCCAGAGTATTTTTCACGCGTCTTGCATGAGCTTGAGGAAGAGGGCCTGATCGGCATTGAAAAGCGTGAGATTCGTATTCTTGATGTTCAGCGACTGGCCAATTACGGTTCGCACTGAGAGCTTCGTGCGACAGCACTGTCTGCGGCTTCGCGCCTAGTGCGGTGTCGTATCGATCTGGAAACGGAAAAAGTCAACTCGCACTTGGTGGGGTTTTAGTCGCTGGGAGTTGTCGCTTATC
>CAIYNH010000986.1 GCA_903927495.1 uncultured beta proteobacterium | reverse complement strand
ATCTCGATGCCCTTGATGCGTGAGCACACCTGTTCCGCCGTGCGGGTGTTCAGTGGTGTTTGCTTGAGTGCCCGGTACCCTTCCAGCAGTGCGCTGCTGTGGCGCAGTGCTTCGCGGGTGGCGGGGTCGGCTTGCTCCCCGGCGCTCTGGTACTGAAAAAGTCGGTCAGTCGTGGTAACGATATTTTCGATTTCCGAGCTGGCTTGTGCTTCCAGAAGTGGCAGCGCATTGATCAAGACCCCCTGATTGGGAATCAGCTCCGCTGCCTGTTTCAGTTCCGCCAAGGCTGCACGCGCAGCGATGCACTGCTTGAGCACCGGGCGTGTCTCCACCTCTGCGGCAGGCGGCAAGGGGTAAGCGACTGGGCATCCCATCTTGAAGGCTGACTGCTGAGTTGAGATAGTGTGCGCGATGAACATCATGCACACCATGGCGAGCGAAGCTCGCAACACCCAAGTCCCCAAGCGCCGGTTCTATAGTTCTGAACTCAAGCTGCAGGTTATCCAGACATGCGCGCAGCCCGGCGCGTCCATTGCTGGAGTTGCTCTGCAAAACGGCATCAATACCAACATTGTGCACAGATGGATACGTGAACACAGCCAGGGAACGCTGTTCATTCAGCCACAGGCGTTTGTGCCGATCACCTTGACCAAGGAGCCTGAACCCGTTGCCACCAAACCTGTGGTGGTGGCGGCCACGCCAGAGATCCGCATGGAATTGCGGCGCGGTACATCCTCGGTGACTGTGATGTGGCCGAGCGAACTGGCAGGAGATTGTGGCGCCTGGCTGCGCGAGTGGCTGCGATGATCCGAATCGATGCGCTGTGGCTGGCAACGACTCCCATAGACATGCGCATGGGAACGGAACGTTTGTTGGCTCGGGTGGTTCAGGTTTTCGGGTCAGCCCAGGCCCATCACGGCTACCTGTTTGCCAACGCACGGGGTAACCGCATGAAACTGCTGTTGCACGATGGCTTTGGCATGTGGTGTGCGGCCCGGCGGCTTAATCAAGGCGGGTTTGAATGGCCACGCGGTGGCGCCGATATGGCCACCTCACTTACGCTGACAAAGCAGCAATTCGATGCCCTGGTGCTGGGGCTGCCATGGAGTCGGCTGGAACAAATGCAGTCCATAACAAGGGTGTAGGAACTGTCCTTTACCGCAGTAAAAAGGGCAATTGGAGGATGCCCTAATTCTCTTTTTTGTGTGGATTTTGCACAATGCAAACATGCTCAGCGTGGATCAACTTAAGCCCCAAGACTTTGTCGGTCTGAGCCCCGTAGCCGCTGCCGAATTAGCCGAGCGCGTGTTGGCACACGTTGGTGAGCAGAGCCGGCAAATCGAATCACAGGCCCAGGCCATCGAGTTCAGGGATGCCAAGATAGCAAGCATCACCTTTGAGCTGCGCCGCCTCAAGGCCCGGCAGTTTGCTGCCAAGACCGAACGCATGAATGCCGAGCAGCGCCAGTTGTTTGAAGAAACGATGGCTGCCGACCAGGCGGACCTGGAAGCCCAGCTCGAAGCGCTGAAGGCTGCATGCAAAGCACCGGCCACCACTGCAGACGCAGACACCCGTCGCAAACCTAAACGCCAAGCTTTGCCCGAGCACCTCAAACGGGTAGACCACCACCATGAGCCAGCGAACACGACCTGTGCTTGTGGCGAGGCCATGGTGCGTATCGGCGAAGACGTGAGCGAGCGACTGGACATCATCCCAGCTGAATTCTTTGTGCACCGCCACATTCGGGGCAAGTGGGCCTGCAAGTGCTGCCAGACCCTGGTGCAAGAACCGGTGGCCCCACAGGTCATCGACAAGGGCATGCCCACGGCCGGTCTGGTGGCGCACACGACCGTGAGCCGCTTCGTTGACCACATTCCGTACTACCGCCAGGAGCAAATCAACGCCCGCTCCGGCGTTCACACACCGCGCTCCACGCTGGCGTCGTGGTCCGGCCAGGCAGGTGCAGCACTGCTACCCCTGTATGCGGCGCATCGAGAGTTTGTTCTTAGCTGCGCAGTGGTTCATGCCGATGAGACGCCGGTGGCTATGCTGGATCCCGGAGCCGGAAAGACCAAACGAGCCTATGTCTGGGCTTATGCCAGAGGCGGCTTTGATGTTTCACCCGGAGTGGTGTACGAATTCTGCCTGGGTAGAGGGGCCAAGTATCCACTTGAATTCCTGAAGGGCTGGTCGGGCACGCTGTTATCCGACGGGTACGGCGTGTACGAGCAGGTCATAAAGCAGGAGACCCGCGTGGGCGCAGCTTGTTTCGCGCACGCACGTCGAAAGTTTGATGAACTGGTCAAAGACAACCTGAGTCCGGTGGGCACGCAGGCCATACAGCGCATTGCTGCGCTCTACCAAATTGAGCGCCAGGTCAAGGGCCTATCGGCTGAAGATCGACTGTCTATCAGACAGTCCAGCTCCAAGCCGCTTTGCGAAGAATTGCACATTTGGTTGCAACTGGAGAGGCAACGCGTGCCCGAGGGCAGTGCCACGGCCAAGGCGATTGATTACACTGTGAACCGCTGGGAAGCGCTTACAAATTACTTGGCCGATGGCAACGTCCAAATTGACAATAACCACCTTGAGAATCTGAT
>CAIYNH010000985.1 GCA_903927495.1 uncultured beta proteobacterium | reverse complement strand
TAAAAAAATTTATATGAAAAAAGGCTCTAACGCTCATCTGGTATGTGTGTGCAGCTATGAAATTTGAAGTAAAAATTGTTCAGTCAAGGAAATACCGACTGATACCAATATCTTCCGAATAAATTCACTACAAAACCGGAGATTGAGTTGGCCGTAAGCTTCAAGGGTTTTTGATCTCTGACCCGGGGCGTAGGTAAAACCACCAGTTCAGCACCAGACACAGGGTGTAGAAAATGGCAAAGCCGTACATCGAGGTTTGTGGTGTACCGGCCTTGATCTGAGCACCAATCACCACTGGGGCAATGAAGGCACCATAGGCAGCCACAGCCGAGGTCCAGCCTAAAACGGGGCCTGCCTGTTGGCGGTCAAAAATCACGCCGACGGTGCGAAAGGTCGAGCCGTTGCCAATGCCACTGGCAGCAAACAGCAGCACAAACAACCACATGAACGTTGAGAAGTACTGCTCTGGCGTGGCCGAACCGTAGGCTTGCATCATCATGTAGCCGACACCCGCCGAGGCACCAGCCATCACCACCGAGATCACTTGTGTGACGATGGAGCCGCCCACCTTGTCAGAAATCCAGCCACCCACAGGACGGATCAAGGCACCAACAAACGGGCCAATCCAGGCATAGGTCAGGGCCGAGGGGGCGTTAGGGTTTTTTAGCGTGTGTTGCATCACGCCAGCCGCGTCGGGCACATGGCTGATGCCAAAAATCACTGTGATCGACAAGGGCAAGGCCATTGAAAAGCCGATAAATGAGCCGAAGGTGACCAGATACAGCACCGTCAAGGACCAAGTGTGTTTGTTTTTGAAAATCTCAAACTGCTTGGCAATGTTGCCCTTCATCTCGCCAAAAGCTGCCAGTTTCATGGCCATCAGCGTCGCCACAATCGTCAGAGGCAAGGCTACCCACATATTGAGCAGCCCCAATCCGGTTGGCGCTGGCAGGTACAAATACAAGCCCAGCGCACCAATTACGCAGGTAATGCTCCACAGGTAAATGATTTTGCTGAACGCCGCCAGCGTGCCACCGTAGTTAGGGGAGAGCGGCAGCAGGTTGTTCATACCGAACCACGCAGCAACCACCAGCGGCACCAATATGGCAGCCCAAATGAAGCCCGCGTTTTGGATAAAGGTCGGAGTGCCAGCCAGAATCTTGCCCATGATCCAGCCGCTGTCTTTGGTCAACACCATTGAGCCGCCACCGACAGCGCCAAAAATCCCAACGGTCATCACCAATGGAATCAGCACCTGCATGGTGGTAACACCAAAGTTGCCAAGACCCGCGTTCAGTCCCAGACCCGTGCCTTGCAGCCGTTTCGGGAAAAAACCGGTGATATTGGACATGGAGCAGGCAAAGTTGCCGCCACCAATACCGCTCAGGAATGCGCAAGCCTGAAACACCCACAGTGGCGTGTTTTTATCTTGCAACGCAATGCCGGTCCACACTGCTGGGATGATCAGCAAGGCCGAAGTCAAGAAGATGGTGTTGCGTCCGCCCGAGAGCCGAATGAAGAAAGATGCCGGGATGCGAAAGGTAGCCCCCATCAAGCCTGAGATTGCCGTTAAGGTGAACATATCGACCGGCTTGAAGGGGAAACCCAAGTTGAGCATCTGTACTGTGATGATGCCCCACATGGCCCAAACGGCAAAGCCGCACAACAGGTTGGGAATCGAAATCCAGAGATTTCGGTTGGCTATTGCCTTGCCCGTAGTTTCCCAAAACTGGGGGTCTTCAGGCCGCCAATCAGCGATGTCGACACCGGATTGCTTTACATTGCTCATGTCAAAAACTCCTATCTTTGTGTGACACGACTGTAGATTTGACTGGCGCTGAAAGGTATCCCTCTGAAGTACAGGTGGTACGAACTTGAAGAACTATGT
>CAIYNH010000984.1 GCA_903927495.1 uncultured beta proteobacterium | reverse complement strand
GTTTGGCCTTTTCCAGAATTACCAGCGCTATTCCACCGAGTATGGCCAGTGATGCCGATACCAGGCGCAGGGATACGGATTCCCCGAGGAATAGGATGCCGCCCAAGGCTGCGATGACTGGAACGCTGAGTTGCACCGTTGCGGCATTGGTGGCTTTTATGGCGGGTAGTGCGGTGTACCAAATGGCGTACCCCAGGCCGGAAGCCAGAGCACCCGACAACACGGCATAGCCAAAGCCCGCACTGTCCAATGTTATGCGGTTGTAGGTCAGCAGGCTCAAGGCTGCCGCGATGGGGGCTGCGCGCAGAAAATTACCTGCCGTAACTTTGATCGGATCACCCGCGCCCTTGCCACGCAGGGAATAAATGCCCCATGCAACGCCCGCACCCAACATCAGAAGCGAGCCCCACAGTGGCGGTGCGGAAAGACCGGGCATCAACAGCGCGACAAGACCACCCAATGCGAGCATGAGTCCAATGATTTGCAGCGTCCGCAGGCGCTCGCCCGCCCAAATGGCGTGGCCGATCATGGTTGTCTGAACCGCGCCAAAAAGCAGCAATGCTCCGGTTGCAGCCGGCAAGCTGACATAGGCAAAAGAAAATCCAGCTGCGTACGCAAATAGCGCCAATGCCGATCGCCAGTTGCCGCTGCCCGCCAGTGTGCCCTTGGTGATACGCACCACCAGCAACAGCATTGCAGCGCCCGAAATTAGCCTGATGGAGGTGAAGCTAGCTGCATCGATGCCGGTGTGTTTGAGTGCAACGCGGCACAGAAGCGAGTTGCCTGCAAATGCAAGCATGGCCATTGAGGTCAAGGCAACGATGCGGACAAATGACATAGGGTCTTTCAGAAGGTGCGATTGAACGGTTCAGCCACTTGTCTGCTTTTCGAGGCCGCCAACTTACTCGGACTGCTGCAATTGAAATCAAGTATGCCAATAATTGAGAAAGTCCCGACAAACGCGCTCGAATTCCCCGCCAATTCTTTTGCGCCCGGGTGCGCGGCAGGCAATTACTCTGGAGCAAACAGCCTCAGCGTGCGAAGTTAACCGGGCGACGCAGGAGCGGGTCGTGCTACAACCCGGCTATGAGCGAAATCCCCCTACATCCTCACCGCGACAAGCCGTATCCGATCCGACTGTTGTTGGCGCGCCCGCTGCTTTTGATCAGCGTGCTCGTTGGCTTGGCGACTTTTCTCACGCTGCCGGATTCCATTGCACATCTGGCAGTCACAAGGGCGATCGTTGGCTGGAATGCGGGGGCGATCCTGTATCTTTTGCTGGCCCTGAAGATGATGTTCTGGTCCTCCCATGAGCGCATGCGGACCCGAGCCCTGCAACACGATGACGGTCGCGTTGTTGTGTTGTTGTTGGTGGTGACGGCTGCGCTGATGTGCATCGGCGCTATCGTCGCGGAACTGGCGATGGCTAAGGACTTGCAAGGAACGCTCCGATTTGCCCACATTTCACTGGCTGCGCTGACCATCATCACGTCTTGGGCCTTCACCCAGACCATGTTCGCCATGCACTATGCGCACGACTACTATTTGGCTTCGCTGCATGGTGAGCATGGCGGGTTGGAGTTTCCCGGTGGACAACCGCCAGACTACGGGGACTTTCTGTATTTCGCCTGTGTCATCGGCACCTCGGGCCAAACTGCAGATGTCAGCTTCACTAACCGCAAGATGCGCAGAATTGGCACGGTGCACTGCGTATTGGCCTTTTTCTTCAATACCACTTTGGTCGCCTTGACCATCAATATCGCGTCTGGTTTGTTTTAGGCTGGACAATAGGCGCCATGCAATCCATCAAGCTGCTGGTCGTTGATGACCACAATCTATTTCGCCGTGGCCTGATCGCGCTCTTGTCGCAGGACGGACGGTTTTCCATCGTTGGTCAGGCGGGGGATATGGGCGAGGCGCTGCGTTGTTGCATCGACAGCCTGC
>CAIYNH010000983.1 GCA_903927495.1 uncultured beta proteobacterium | reverse complement strand
CAGCGGCATCCGATCCATGCCAGATTAACCCTGATGTGCTTCAGAGCATTAGCGTCACCCTGTCGTTCGAGGTCGGACGAGCTCAAATCAAAATCAAGGATCTGATGCGCCTGACGCAAGGCAGCGTCGTTGAACTCGACCGTATTGCTGGAGAACCGCTGGACTTGCTGGTGAACAACACGGTAGTCGCTCAGGGGGAGGTCGTTCTTGTCAACGAGCGCTATGGAATTCGTTTGACACGGGTAGTACCGGCAACCGAACGAATCAAAAATCTGTAGAGCTCTTATGCTTTCTACGAGCTTTGGATTGGATTGGGCGAGGTATCTGGGCAGTTTTGCCTTGGTCATTGGATTGCTCGCTGGGCTGCTTTGGATTTTGCGCAGACTCAATTCAATGCAGCGAGCGCAGCACGTTGGCGATGAATTGCGTTTAGTCGAAACGATCAGTGTGGGGCACCGACAAAAAATATCACTAGTTCGCGTTGGCTCGGTCCAGGTACTCATTGGCATCACGCCGGGACAGTTCACAGCTCTAGGCCAATGGGAAGACTCAGAACTAACTCTGGAGACTCAAGTTGCTCCGTAAACTGGTTATTTTCGGATGCCTCGCCATCCCCCTGGCTTCACTGGCGCAGGGATTGCCAATGTTCAACGTAAGCAGCATTGGCAAGGACACCCAGTACAGCTTGTCATTGCAATTGCTTGCACTGATGACGACCATCACGCTCCTGCCATCTCTGTTACTCATGATGACATCGTTTGTACGCATCATCATTGTCATGTCCATCCTTCGCCAAGCACTGGGAACCGGTCAAACACCACCAAATACAGTATTGGTTGGATTGTCCCTATTCTTGACTCTGTTCATTATGTCACCCGTATTGACTCAGGTGCACCAAAACGCCGTACTTCCTTACCTTCAAAAGGGTATGAACTTTGACAAAGCACTGGAGGCGGCCGAGCGTCCTGTCCGCGGCTTCATGCTCAAGCAAACCAGAGAAGATGACATAGCACTCTTTATGGAGATGGCTCATAACGATGAAGTCGCCGGGTCCGAATCAGTGCCCTTCATTACGCTGGTGCCGGCCTTCATAACCTCCGAACTGAAGAGCGCATTCGCTATCGGTTTTCTAATCTATATCCCCTTTGTTGTCATTGATCTTATCGTCGCGAGTGTACTCATGTCCATGGGAATGATGATGCTATCGCCCATGATGATATCGATGCCATTTAAGTTAATGCTATTTGTTTTGGTTGACGGATGGAGCCTCGTTCTGGGGTCGTTAGCCGCTAGTTTTGTCACTTCTTGAGGAGTAGTTATGGACGTTGCCACCGTGGTAGATTTGGGTCATCAGGCCCTTTGGATGACAGTGCTCATATCCGCGCCATTGCTTGGCATTGCACTCGCTGTTGGATTGTTGATTGGCATTGTGCAAGCAGCGACTTCAATCAATGAGTCAACCCTCAGCTTTATTCCAAAGGTGGCGGCATTAGCGCTCACCTTGTCGATTGCTGGAGGCTGGCAACTCGGGCTGTTGATGGACTATACGCGCGCACTGTTTCATCGCATTCCAACGATATTCCACTAATGTTCAGAATGGGCATATCATGAATCTGCTCGCTGCAGATATCGTAGAGCGTTTCTATACGTTTCTTTGGCCCATGCTGAGGGTTTCAGCATTGCTGCTTGCTGCACCCGTGTTTTCACTTCGGGCTTTGAATCTGCGAATTCGAGTGTTGCTTGCGCTATCCCTGACTTGGATGGTGTATCCGCTGCATCAATGGCCACGCATTGATCCGGTATCTGCTGCGGGGATCGTCGAGATTTTCAATCAGCTGGCCATCGGTCTGTTGATGGGTATGACCTTGCAGGTTGTCACTGCATCGCTTCTGGTATGTGGGCAGTCCATCTCCAATGCGATGGGACTATCGATGGCAAATATGCTCGACCCAAACCTGGGCAATGTTCCGGTCATCGCAGAGTTTTTACTGATACTGTCAACGCTAATTTTCGTGGGACTTGGCGGGCATGCAATGCTGCTTGGTCTTGTGGTTGAGAGTTTCTCAAGCATGCCCATTGGCAGTCCCCTAATTAGTTATGAGGCCTGGGCCCATCTAGTGGGTTGGAGTTCGATGATTTTCATGGGTGCGATCCTGACTGCCATGCCGGTGATGGTCACTCTGCTTTTCATCAATATTGGACTGGGCGTGGCTACTCGGGCCGCACCTAGCCT
>CAIYNH010000982.1 GCA_903927495.1 uncultured beta proteobacterium | reverse complement strand
GCGCTCGAGACCACACTTAGCCCCTACACGCGCATGGAAATGATCTTGCATTTGGACGTAGCCATCGTTGTAAATGCCAACCAGTTTTCGACCCTTAGTACCGTCTGCCTTGGCTATCTGGACTTCAGAAAATCCAGCCATAAGGTGCCGGACAGAAGCACCTGGGTTTGCCCCATTTTGAGCAATGCAGTGCACATGACCATAATTTTCATCCTGGTGGCAGATAACGGAGACAAGGTTGCGGCCATAGTGGCGCTTGCACCAGGCCGTAACCATGCGAAGCCACTTGGCATAGGCTGGGTTGTTGAGGTCGTGCCTTTCCGGATAGCTGAAAACTGAGGCGATCATCACCACCGTCGACGACCGCTGCTTACGCTTAACCAGCTTTCCGGTCCTTTTCAGCAACATGGTCTCGGTTTGCATAGCGGCCTTGCGCTGCAAATCCTCATACCAGTCAACCAGCTCATCAAGCCTTTTCCCCCACATGTGAAGGGCCGGCTGCGGCGCTTCAATATGCTGAAAGTATTTGGGAGCTTCTCTGATTGCTTCACCGATCACATCACGAGCCGATGCCTTTTTTCGGCCAACCTTCACGCTTTTCCGAGCACCATTAATAGTCTTGATTTTTGCCCGCCGCTGCCCCTTGGTAATAGCGTATCCACCTTCGTGAACGAATTGAGCGTAACCACTTACGGTCGCGCCCTTGATTTTCGAATTCGAGAGGGTCTTCGGTAACGTAGATTTCGTTACTGTAGAAATGGAACTATACGGCTTCGTTGTGCCTTGCCGTGTCAGCGAAGGACTTGCTTGATAGACTTTTGACATTATTTTGCATTCTTATAATTTTTATTTGCAATTTTTCTACACTGATGAATCACATGTTTACGTCATCTAATAATTTCGCGATCGAATTATTTAAATTTACGTTTAACACATTAGCTATATCAACAGACTTAGCTAATGTATAAACCTCATCACTAGCCATAAAAATATGGCTAGTGGAAATTTCTTTGAAGAGGAATTTCAAATTAGTAACGGAGAAGATGATTGATCAACTACTTTTAACTTTAAATTGACTCAATCAAGTTGCAGGTACGACAACATCGGCCAACAATTCTTGTAAAAATTTAACCAGCTTTTCACGCAAATCGATAGTTTTTTCGAACGACTGATCTGTTTTCAAAGTTGCAGTAATCTCGCCTTTACTATTGATTTTTACTTCAGCGACGGGGTAACCAGAGACCAAAATCTGCATCGGCTGACTAAAGGCTGATTTTTTTGAGGAGGCTGGAGACTTGGCTGTAACAACATCAACAAAATCTTTTGCTGAAATCGGACCAGATTTCTCAAGGCTTTCCCTTGCAATTTCAAGCAACTTCTCTGGATCCTTTTTCAGTAATCCATTGAACTTGTCGGCACTATGAATGCTTAGATCTTTTGGGCAGTCAATCGCATTTGTGACCTCTGACCTGCCCGGTGAATTTCGGACCAATTGAAGCTTGAGAAAATGGTCTCTTCTGCAAGGAGAGACAGGAATGAAGCAGGGACGATTCAGTAACGAGCAGATTGTTCGAATACTGCGTGAGACGGACCAAGACAGCGTGGCGGTGGTGGCCAAGCGCCATGGCGTGAGTGACGCGACGATTTACATCTGGCGCAAGAAGTTCGGCCAGCTCGATACCGACGAGGTCAAACGCCTCAAGGTGCTGGAGGCAGAGAATGCCCGGCTGAAGAAGATGCTGGTCGACCGTGACCTGGAAATCGAGGTCATGAAGGAAATCAACGCAAAAAAATGGTGAGCGCACAGGCTCGGCTGGAACAGGTTCGCTACGCAGTACAGCGTGGACTGAGCCAGCGGCGGGCGTGTGCGCTGATGAGAGCAGCGCGTTCCGGGCTGCATTACGACTTGCGAATGCCTGTCAAAGACGCGCCGGTGATTGAAGCCATGAAGGACTTGTCGGGCCAGTTTCCGCGCTTCGGCGCACGCCGCATTCATGTCTTCCTGGAGCGCCAAGGCATAGAGATGGGACGAGACCGGTGCAGCCGGATATGGAGTGCCGCCGGCCTGCAGGTGCCGCCCAGGAAGAAGCGGCGGAGGCATCTCGCAGCCGCTCGTCCGAGGCCCATGCCACCAAAGGGTCGCAACTCGGTGTGGTGCTACGACTTTGTGTTTGACTCCTGTGCCAATGGCCAGCAGTTGAAATGCCTGACGGTGGTGGATGAGTACACGCGTGAATGTCTGGCCATCGATGTGGCGGGCTCCATCCGCTCCAAGCGGGTGATTGACGTGCTGAGCCAACTCATCAGCGTGCATGGTGCACCACGCTATTTGCGAAGTGACAACGGCCCCGAGTTTGTCAGCCTGGCACTGCTGCGATGGGCCACGGACGAGAGACTGGAATCGGTGCTGAGCGATCCAGGCAAGCCTTGGCAGAATGGCACCAATGAAAGTTTCAACGGCAAGTTCAGGGATGAATGCCTGGCCATGGAATGGTTCCGCAACCGGCTGGAGGCCAAGGTCATCATTCAGGATTGGCGGCGTCACTACAATGAAATTCGGCCCCATTCGAGTTTGAACTACCGCACACCGGCTGAGTTCATTGCGGGCTTGAAGAACGATTTATCAACCGAGACCAAGAAGTCAAGTTGAGATTGGTCCGAAGAAACCCGGCAGGTCACCTCCAGAGGCAGAGATGCCAAAGTCATGCATCGGGACACGTCACCACTATCGCGTCCAATGGCCTTAGCCATCCTTGCCTGAGACTCGAACAGTTTGTCCGTATGCAGCATGCGATGAAACAGTCGGCCTTGCTCCAACGGTGACAAATCCTTGCGAAGACTGTTCTCGGAAAACATCTCCATGATCAATTCACTATCACTCAGCTGGACGATGATGGCAGTGACTGGCACATGTGCAAGCGCGCATGCTCTATGACGCCGATGGCCATAAACAATTTCATAAACTTGCCTGGGAAGACCCGTAGCGTTGGAGACTCCAACGGTCCG
>CAIYNH010000981.1 GCA_903927495.1 uncultured beta proteobacterium | reverse complement strand
CTGCAGAACGGGTTTGCTCCAGTGCATGAACGGCATCACGGCGTAAATTGTTGAGCAGCGAGCTTGGCAATAATAAAGACTCAAACTTCGGTTTTGAGTATGCCACGCTTACGTCAGTAGCTATAAAAATAGTAGTCCCCAAGCGCTCTAACTGGGTCCGGACTTGCTGCTGTGCGGCCTGTGGGTCTTGTGCGGTTTGGCGTTGCGAGTGCGGCCAACTGTGTTGCACTGTGGCTTGGTGACCATCTTCGTCGGTCAGTGTCAGGAGCACGCTTTCGTCTCCAAGAGTCAACTTGGACCAGATACCGATGCGCCGGTCGCTGGATTTTTTGTCGAGCGCACGCAGCCAGCTGAGATCGCGGTTGCGGTTGACTTCCACGCCAATGCGCAGGTCTTTCAGAAGGCTCAGCTCGTCTTTGGGGAAGACGCGCCAGCGTCCTTTGTTCTGGCTGAGGTGTTCGGCCCGGTTGATGGCCAAGCCGACCAGCTCTTTTTGCAAATCGTAGTAGCACAGACCGTCGCCGTTGTGCAGCACCGCTTGCCGGTCAGTCACGATCAGCTCAACCCAGTTGGGGCCGACTTGCACCACATGACCAATCGGTTGCCCCGGGTTCTTTGGGGTGTCGAAAGCACCAATATTTTCCTGCCTACCCTGCACAAAATAGTCGGTGAACTCACGATTAAAGTTTTGATTTGGATCTGGCGCAAAACTGAAGGTGGTGCTGCCGCTGGAGGCGTTTGCCAACGGGTTGTCTGAATGTTGACGCTCTTGCATCAATTCATCGAGCAACCTGCGGTAATGCGCCGTGATGTTTTTCACATAAGCCAGGTCTTTGTAGCGTCCTTCGATTTTGAAACTGCGCACACCGGCATCGACCAAGGCAGCCAGATTGGCGCTCTGGTTGTTGTCTTTCAGGCTGAGCACATGTTTGTCATGCGCCACAAAGCGGCCCTTGTCGTCAACCACCTGATACGGCAGGCGACAAGCCTGGCTGCATTCGCCACGGTTGGCGCTGCGCCCGGTGTGGGCTGCGCTGATGTAGCACTGGCCGCTGTAGGCCACGCACAGTGCGCCATGGATAAAAAATTCGATGGCACAACGCGCCGGGTCGGTGGCAGCACGGATGTTGGCGATTTGGTCGAGGTCAAGTTCGCGTGCCAAAACGATTTGCGACAGGCCCACGTCTTGCAAAAAACGAGCTTTCTCAGGCGTGCGAATGTCGCATTGGGTACTGGCGTGCAACTGGATTGGTGGCAAGTCAAGTTCGATCAAACCCATGTCCTGAATGATCAGCGCATCGGCACCAGCGTCATACAACTGCCAGACCAGTTGGCGGGCCGGCTCCAATTCATCGTCACGCAAGATGGTGTTGAGTGTGACGAAAATCCGGCTATTAAAACGGTGTGCATGGCTTACCAGGTGGGCGATGTCTGCTACAGAATTGTCAGCACTGGAGCGTGCACCAAAGCTGGGTCCGCCGATATAGACCGCATCGGCTCCGTGGTTGATGGCTTCAATCCCAATGGCAGCATCGCGTGCCGGGGCTAAGAGTTCAAGTTGGTGTGGGAGCAGTGACATGGGTATGGATTATCAGTGGCTGCGCCAATTTACACTTGGCTAAT
>CAIYNH010000980.1 GCA_903927495.1 uncultured beta proteobacterium | reverse complement strand
TAACAGTTGCCTGCAACTGCTGCCCACACTCAACGGCAAGTCACTCAAGACCGTCGAGAGCATGCAATTCGCCAATGGCGGTTTGCACCCGCTGCAAGAGGCGATGGCAAGCCGGCACGCCACACAATGCGGTTTTTGTACACCGGGCATCCTGATGAGCCTGACCGGCCTGCTGCAAACGGTGTCCACCCCCACTCGCAATCAAATCAACGACGCGCTTAGCGGCAATCTGTGCCGTTGCACGGGCTACAAACCGATCGTTGACGCGGCCCTAGAAGCCAGCAAAGCAGCTCCAGAGCAACTCCGGTTTGACGACCAGGCTGACCTGCTACTGCTGCGCCAAATTCGCCAGTCCTCTGATCACCAAGGCTTACGCACTTCAGGCTTTCATGCGCCAACTACCGTCCAGGCACTGGCAGACGAGCTGCTTAAACATCCGCAAGCCACGCTACTGGCTGGCAGCACCGAGATTGGCCTTCAAGTCAACAAACTGTTTGCACGGCCCGACCAGATCATCTATCTGGGCAATATAGTTGAATTGCGCCAGATTGAAGAGTCAGAAAACTTTTGGCGCATTGGCGCGCAGGTTTCGCTGGCAACGGTGCAAACGCTGGTGGCGCAAGCCTACCCGGACTTTGCCGAGGTGTTGCGGCGATTTGGCTCGCCCCCAATTCGCGCCACGGCCACGCTGGCTGGCAACATCGCCAACGGTTCACCCATTGGCGACAGCATGCCCTGCCTGTTGGCGCTGGGTGCCACGCTGCTGCTGCGCCGCGGTGATGTGACCCGCATGCTGGATTTGGAGCATTTCTATATCGGCCAGAAAAAGAATGCGCTGCAAAGTGGCGAGTTCATCGCTGCCATTGAGCTGCCCAAACCAGCGCCTGGCGCTGTGTTTCGCGCCCACAAGGTCAGCAAGCGCTTCGAGCAGGACATCTCAGCCACCTGTTGCGCCATGCATTACAGACTGGTTGGCGGCAAGTTCACCCAGGTTCGGCTGGCGTACAACGGCTTGGCACCCGCCCCCTGCCGTGCACCCAAACTTGAAACCGTCATCAACGGCCGCACACCTGAAGCCGTGTCGGCCGATGAACTGGATCAGGCCATTGCCCAAAGCTTTACCGCCCGCGACGGATTGCGCGCCAGTTGGGCTTATCGCTCTTTACTGGCTCGCAATTTGGTGCTGCAATTTGTTGAAGAAGCCACGGCACCGGAGTCAGTCAAATGAACGCAGCTACACCACTGATACCACAGGCAAAAGGGGAACTGGGTCAAGAACGTGTGCATGAGTCGGCCTTCCTGCACGTGACCGGCAAGGCACCCTATACCGATGACATTCCCGAATTGCGCGGAACCCTCTACGCGGCCTTGGTTTTGTCACCCGTAGCGCATGGCGTGCTACTGGGCGAAGGCATTGACCGCGCAGCGCTATTGACCCAAAACGACGTTGTGGCGGTTTTTACGGCCAGCGACATTCCCGGTGAAAACAACTGTGGTCCGATCATCCACGACGACCCTTTTCTGGCCAGTGGCAAAGTTGAGTTTCTTGGTCAACCCGTGGCGGTGGTTGTGGCGCGCAGTATGCTCAGTGCCCGTCAGGCGGCAAAAGCGGCAACAGTGGCGGTTAAAGAGTTGCCTGCCATACTCAGCATCGACGACGCTTTGGCGCAGCAGAGCTTTGTCATGCCCTCCAAGAGCATCACGCGCGGCCAGCCAGAATTAGCCATCGCGGCAGCCCCCCACCGGGTCCAAGGGCGCACCAGCACCGGCGCACAGGAACAGTTTTATCTGGAAGGCCAGATCACCTACGCCGTGCCACGCGAGGACGGGCAGCTCACGCTGTATGTCTCAACCCAGCACCCCGACGGCAACCAGCGCGAAGCTGCGTCAGCGCTGAATTTGACGGTCAACGATGTCGAAGTGATCTGCCGGCGCATGGGCGG
>CAIYNH010000979.1 GCA_903927495.1 uncultured beta proteobacterium | reverse complement strand
GGCCGAGACAAAGATGTCACACTTGTCGGCGGCGTATTCCATGGTCACGACTTTGTAACCTTCCATTGCAGCTTGCAAGGCGTTGATCGGGTCGATCTCGGTCACCCACACTTGGGCGCTCAAGGCGCGCAGGGCTTGGGCCGAACCTTTGCCCACATCGCCATAACCGGCCACGCAAGCCACTTTACCGGCAATCATCACGTCGGTGGCGCGCTTGATGGCATCCACCAAAGACTCGCGGCAGCCGTACAGGTTGTCAAACTTGCTTTTGGTCACGGAGTCATTGACATTGATGGCGCGCAGTGCCAGATCACCCTTGGCCGACATTTCATTCAAACGGTGCACGCCGGTGGTGGTTTCTTCGGTCACGCCGATGATGTTTTTCAGGCGGCGGCTGTACCAGGTGGCATCTTGAGCCAGCTTGGCCTTGATGGCGGCAAAGAGGCAGGTCTCTTCTTCGCTGCCGGGGTTGTCAAGCAGGCTGCTGTCTTTCTCGGCCTTGGTGCCCAGATGCATCAACAGTGTGGCATCACCGCCATCGTCCAGAATCATGTTCGGACCTTCGGCGGCTGAACCTTTTTTACCGCCAAATTCAAAAATGCGGTGCGTGTAGTCCCAGTAATCGGTCAGGTTTTCGCCCTTGTAGGCAAACACCGGCGTGCCTTGCTCAACCAACGCCGCCGCCGCATGGTCTTGGGTTGAGAAAATATTGCACGAAGCCCAGCGTACCTGGGCACCCAGCGCTTGCAGGGTCTCCACCAGCACCGCAGTCTGGATCGTCATGTGCAGGCTGCCGGTGATGCGCGCGCCCTTGAGCGGCTGCGAGGTAGAAAATTCTTCGCGGATGGCCATCAAACCGGGCATTTCGGTCTGGGCAATGTTCAACTCTTTGCGACCCCAGGCCGCCAGGCCAATGTCGGCAATCACGTAATCTTGATTTTTAACGGGTTTAGCTACAACGCTCATGGTTCACTCCAAAAATTAAGGGCAAACCACCAACTGCAAGTGCAAACCTGAAAGACAGGCTCACCACACGCAGATCAGTGGGTGAGCGCCGTTGTGAAACGCTGCGATCAACACCGCAGCGGGTTCCGAGCCTCACTCAGCGCCAGCAATATTCAAGCTGATGCGAGCTGCAACGCTCCTCGGATGGGGCTGGATTATAGGAGGCATCAAACTTGCATCATGGCCTGTTTGTTATTGCGTTGTGAACTGCTACCGCTCAGAGGTGCAAAATACCCCCCTGCGACGCATCTTTTATTGGCTTTTGAAGGAATCACCTTGACCACTCGCTCTGCCTTTTTGCCCAATAGCACCACTGACCACATCAACGCCCACCTGCTGCACACCATTGGGGTAGATCCGGCCCGTGCCACACCGACCGATTTAATGCTGGCAGTGGCGCAAGTAGCCCGCTCCCAACTCTCCGAGCGCTGGGTCGCCACCCAAGCCCAAGAGCGCCAGGACAAGGCACGCCGTGTGGTGTACCTGTCAATGGAGTTTTTGATGGGGCGAACGCTGTCCAATGCGCTGGCAGCGCTAGACCTGACCGAAGGCGCCGCCAATGGGTTGATTCAACACGCCCAGCAACTTGAGGATGTGCTCACCCTAGAACACGATGCAGCGCTTGGCAACGGTGGTTTGGGGCGGCTTGCGGCCTGCTTTTTAGACTCCATGGCGACACTGGGCCTGCCTTCATTTGGTTATGGCATTCGCTACGAATACGGCATGTTTGCGCAAGAGATTCAAAAAGGCTGCCAGGTCGAATACCCGGATTCCTGGCTGATAGACGGCACGCCTTGGGAATTCCCTCGAGCCGACATTACTTACCCAGTCCGTTTTGGCGGCTGGGTTACCCATGAAAACGACAAAGTTGTTTGGCAGCACGCCGGCGAAGTCGCGGCAAAGGCCTATGACATGGTGGTGCCCGGCCATGGCACCCACAAGGTCAGCACTTTACGGCTGTGGAAAGCCACGGCACCGGCGCACTTTGACCTGGGCGCGTTCAATACCGGCGACTACGCCCGTGCCGCCAGTGCCAAAAACGAGTTCGAAAACATCTCCTGGGTGCTCT